>CAMDVZ010000223.1 GCA_945878895.1 Caenispirillum bisanense
GCGGCTGTCCTCGCTGACCAGCCAGGTCGCGACCGGCGCCACCCATTTCGGATCGCGCACCGCCTTGTCTTCCTCGCTGTACTCGCGCAGATCGTCGGTCATGCGCGTGTAGGCCGAGGGCGAGATCGAATTCACGGTGATGCCGTAGCGGGCGAGCTCGCGCGCGGCGATGATGGTGAAGGACGCGATGCCGGCTTTCGCCGCCCCGTAGTTGGTCTGGCCGATGTTGCCGTAGGTGCCCGACACCGAGGTCGTGGTGACGATGCGCGCGTCCACCGGCGCGCCGGTCTCCTTGGCGCGATCGCGCCAGTAGGCCGCGGCGTGGCGGGCGGGCGCGAAGGTGCCCTTGAGATGCACCTTGATGACGGCGTCCCACTCCTGCTCGCTCATGTTCACGAGCATGCGGTCGCGCAGGATGCCGGCGTTGAGCACGACGGCGTCGAGCTTGCCGAATTCGGCCACCGCCTGGTCGATCATCCGCTTGGCGCCATTCCAGTCGCCGACGTCGTCGCCGTTGGCGGCGGCGTGGCCGCCCATCGCCTTGATCTCGTTCACGACCTGCTGGGCAGGACCGACATCGCCGCCGCCACCCGCGCGATCCCCGCCGAGGTCGTTGACGAGCACCTTGGCGCCGTGTTGGGCCAGCATCAGGCAATGCTCGCGGCCGACGCCACGCCCGCCGCCCGTCACGATCGCCACCCGTCCTTCGCACAACCGAGCCATTTTTTCCTCCCGCCATTGGTTTTCGGATCGTCGGGACTATAGCCCGGCCCTCGCCCCGGTCGCGACAACCGCGCGCATGGCGGGGCGGCGGTTTCGCCATAGCGGACCGCGACGCGGGCGCTGTAGCGTCGTCGCGCCCGATGGCGGGCCCAGAGGGAGAACGACGATGGATTTCACGGGCAAGGTCGCGCTGATCACGGGCGGCGCCAACGGCATCGGACGGGCGGCGGCCGAAGGCTTCGCGGGTCGCGGCGCCAAGGTCGTGCTGGTCGACCGCGACGCGGCGGCCGGCGAAGCGACCGCCGGCGCCATCCGCCAGCGTGGCGCGGACGCGCGCTTCGTCACCGCCGACGTCACGAAATCAGCCGACGTCGCGGCCTACGTCAAGGCAACGCTCGACGCGCATGGCCGCATCGACTGCTTCTTCAACAACGCCGGCATCGAAGGCAAACTGGCGCACACCGTCGACTACGAGGAGGCGATGTTCGACGCCGTCATGGGCGTCAACGTCAAGGGCGTGTTCCTCGGCCTCCGCGCGGTGCTGCCGGCCATGATCAAACAAGGCTCCGGCGCGATCGTGAACACGGCTTCGGTGGCGGGCCTCGTCGGCACGCCGGGCATGTCGGCCTACGTGGCGTCCAAGCACGCGGTCATCGGCCTGACGAAGGTCGCGTCGGGCGAGGTGGCGCGCGCGGGCGTGCGGGTCAACGCCGTGTGCCCCGGCCCGGTCGACACGCGCATGATCCACTCGCTGGAGGCGATGCTCGATCCCGCCAACCCCGAGGGCGTGGGACAGAAGTACAAGTCCGCGATCCCCTCGGGCCGCTATGCCACCGCGCAGGAGATCGCCAACACCGTCCTGTTCCTGTGCTCGGACCTCGCCAGCGGCATCACCGGCGCGCAGTACGTGATCGATGGCGGTCGCACCGCGACGGGCGGGGCCGTCACCCAGGCGCTGGGACGCTAAACGAAAAACCGGCCGGGCTTGCTGGCCCGGCCGGTTTGTCTGGTCCTTCCCGACGTGGACGCGTCAGCGGAAGATGCGGATCATGTCGCGCACGGCGCCGGCGCCATTGATCACGTCGCGCGGCGTCACCGACGGGCTCGGCGCCGGCTGGGCGGTCGTGGTCGGCTGCTGCGCCGCCGGCTGCGGCTGGTAGGTCGGCGCGGGCGCCGTCTGGACGGGCGCCATCTGGGCGCGCGCGCGCTGGGCTTGCAGCCACTGGGCGTACTGGGCTTCGGTCTGGCTCAACAGCGCCGGATAGGTCTGGGCGTTGAAGAAGCCGGTCGGCGCGAAGGTCCGGCTGCGCTGCCAGGCGCCGATGGCGTTGCGCGTGCCGGGGCCGAACGAACCATCGACGCCGCGCGGATCGAAGCCAAGCAGCATCAGGCGACGCTGGATGCCGATCCTGTCGTTGAAGGCGATCCCCAGCGCTTCCTCGGCGACTTCGTCGGGCGATCTGGCGCCCGGGTCGAGCGACCGGCCGAGCTCTGGCGTCGCCGTGTTGGTCGGCGCCACCGCGGCGGTGCGGACATCGCCCGGTTTGGCCGCGGCGATGCGGTTGCGGGCGAGACCGGCAAAGCGGCCGTTGGGGTACTGCTTGATGTATTCCTCGTAGTCCGCCTTCGATCCGCTCTTCTCGGCCGACTGCCAGAGCGTCATCTCCATCTGGCGCTCGTCGAAACCACCGGTCGCCGGCGGCACGGCGGCCGTCTGAAGTCCCGGGGCCGGTGCCGCCGCCGGCGGTGCGTCGCCGGGCTTCATGTAGAATTCGCCGGTCAACGAGGCGTTCGTCCACGGCCGCTGGCGCTCCTTGGTGGCCTCGAAGACGTCCTTGGTGACGCGCCGCATCATCAGGCCGACCTCGATGCCGGGCGTCTCGATGTGCCTCAGCAACGCGGTGGTGAAGGGGCTGTGCTTGCCGTCGCCGTCGAGCGCCACGTCGCCGGGATCGGTGGCGAAGGCGATCAGGGTGCCGCCGACGTTGCTGCCGATCTCGGCCAGTCCCTTCTTCAAGGTCGCCGATCGCGTGCGCGACATGCTGCGCGCCAACTGCTTCTCGAACGGATTGTCGCGGCAGGCGTCGAGCATGACGATCTTGATCTTGGTCTCGCGATCCATCTGACGCGAGACGAGGTCCATTTTCACGGCGTTGAAGTCGAGATCGGCTTCGGTCGAAATCGCGGCATCGACCGGGATCAGGAAATTCTCGCCGCCGACCTGGAGGCCGTGACCGGCGTAGAAAAACAGCGCGACGTCGGCGCCCGCCAGCTTGGTCGCGAAGTCGCGAATACGAAGACGCAGATCGGCGTTCTTGAGGTCGAAGCCCGACACCACGTCGAAGCCCAGACGTTCCAGCGCCGCGGCGACCTCACGGGCATCGTTGGCGGGATTGGCCAGTGCCGGCGCGTGCGTGTAGGCACCGTTGCCGACGACGAAGGCGACGCGCCGGTCGGCCGAGGCGACGGTCGACACGGCGAGCGACAGCAGGAAAGTGACTAGCGTGACCACGACGCGCATGACACGTCACTCCGGTTTGGGCGATCGATGGTGCCAAGCATGGCATTCATCTTGAAATGATTCAATACTCATATAGAGACGCCGTTCCGTCAGTATAGCGCGATCGGGCGCGGAGGCGCGCCCGATCGCCGTCGAAACCAGGGCAATCGGGCGACCCGCGTTTTCGCGTCGACGGCCGAGCGCAAGCGTCCCCGCGGACCAGGGCTGGACTGCTGCCGGCCGCACCATCGATCCGAGCCGCCGTGCCTGGGTCCCGCCCCCGACGCCACCCGGCCGTCCAGCCGACACCCCCCACCTCGCGGTTTCGGCTGGATGACGCCGATTTCGGTTGGACGAGGCCGTTTTCGGCTGGATTCGACCGGTTTCGGCTGGACGAGCGCCCGAATCGAGTGGACGCTCGGCGCATTTCACCTGGATGGAGGCTGGACGCGGCGCTCCCGACGCTGGACGACGCCGGGATGGCGCGGCGATCGTGTCCTCCTGCTTCTGTGAATGATTTTCTGAACATTGTCGTGATGTTTCCTGCGAACCGATGACGTTTGCCTCGATATAATATGCCATTCATATTTTTCAAGGGACGCCCCGGGACAATCGAGTATGTGGGGTTTTCGATCCGGATGCCTCGCGCGCGTGTCCCCGACCACCGGTCCAGATCCTCTCGACCGCGCCCCTGCCCGCGATATTGCCGCGTGCCGCCTTCACCCCCGTGCCCGGCCATCGAAACCGTCGGAACAGAAAGTTCCGCCCTGGAAACGATCGCCCAGGGGATCGGCGAGCAAGGCCGCCTGCGCCGCCATCGCCTCGGCACGATGATCCTCGGCCCGCCCGTTGGGGCGATAGCCGAGCGACCGGGCGCGGCTGTTGTCCCACCACGACGCGGCGTTGTCGGAGGCGCCGTAGAGGATTTCGTAGTGAATGTCGGGATGCTCCAGCCCGATCCGGATCAGCTGGAGCAGATCGTCCGGCCGCAACCAGATCGACAGGCGCCGCCGGTCGAGCGGCTTCTCCCCGACATTGCCGATGCGCAGACAGGTCACGCGCAGGCCGTGCTTGTCGGCGTAAAACGCGCCCAGCGCCTCCCCGAACGCCTTGCTGACGCCGTAACGGCTGTCGGGTCGAACAGTGACGTCGGTACGGATCTTGCGGGTCCGGGGATAGAAGCCGACCGCGTGATTGGACGAGGCAAACACCACCCGCTTCACCCCGGCCTGGCGCGCGGCCTCGAACAGATTGTGGCAGCCCACGATGTTTGCCTGGAGGATGGTCTCCCACGGGCCTTCGACAGAATGACCGCCGAGATGGATCACGCCGTCGCAGCCCTCGACGGCGCGCGCCACCTGCCCGGGATCGGCCAGATCGGCCGCCACGAACGTTTCGTCCGCGCGCAGCGATCCGGGCGACCGCAGATCGCTCAGCCGCAATTCCGGATAAAGACCCGTCATGAGAGGTCGCAGCATGCCCGCGACGCCGCCGCTGGCACCCGTCATCAGAACGCGCTTCATGTTTCCTCCCGAAGCCGACGGCATGGTTGCCGCGACGCGCCGCCAATGCCTAGTATCGCGCCGAACCGCGGGCGAAGGAACGCCCCGACGGCAGGGAGAGCGAGAATGCGCGTGAATTCAGCGGTGATCGGACTGGGCGTGGCGTTGGCGGGCCTCGTCGCGACGGGCGCCGTTGCCCAGGATCTGCCCAAGGCCCAATACAAGGTGGTCGGCAGCTTCGGCAACCTGACCAACTGGCAGATGGTCGAGAAGCCGTTCTGGAGCGAGGAGGTCACCAAGGCCTCCGGAGGCGCCATCACCGCCACCGTGCAATCGACCACCGAACTCGGGCTCAAGGGCACCGAGGTGATGCGGCTGCTGAAACTCGGCCTGTTCGACTTCGCGCACGCGCTGCCGATCTACGTCGCCGAGGACGCCGCGCTGGAAGGCGTCGACATCGCCGGCGTCGCCAAGGACATGGCGACGGCCCGCAAGATCACCGAGATCTGGGGCGCCCACCTCGACAAGACGATGGCGGCCAAGTACGGCGCCCGCATCCTCAACTGGTACACGTTTCCGACCCAGATGGTCTGGTGCAACGCCCCGATCAAGGGCGTGGCGGACCTCAAGGGCAAGAAGATCCGCGTCCAGGGCGTGTCGCAGGGCGACCTCGTGGAAGCGCTGGGCGGCACCGCCGTCACCATCCCGTTCGGCGAAGTCGTGCCGGCCCTGCAACGCGGCACCGTCGATTGCGGCATCACGGGCACGATGCCTGCCTACAAGGCGGGCTGGCACGAGGTGGTCACCCACGTGCTCGAGATGCCAGTCGGCTACACGATCATCTACTCGGCCGTCAGCGATGCCAGCTGGAAGAAGATGACGCCCGCCACCCAGGCCTTCTTCACGAAGGAAATGGCCGCGTTCGCCGACCGTGGCTGGAAGATCATCGGCGACGAAGTCGACATGGGGCTCGTCTGCGTCAGCGGCGAAGGCGGCACCTGCGGCGAAGGCAAGCCCGGCAAGGTCGTGCGCGTGAAGCCCTCGGAAGCCGACCTGAAGGCCCGCGAGGTGGCGCTCAACGACGTCGTGCTCAAGCGCTGGGCCAAGCGGTGCGGCGCCGAATGCGCCAAAGCCTGGACCGACACCGTCGGCAAACTGACGGGCCTCGTCGCGACGCCCTGAGGCGCCGCCTTTCAACCCGAACCTACCGGGCCGCCGGGGCGTCCTCGCGCCGCACCGGCGGCGACGGACGGGAGAAATTCATGGGTTCCGGTCCCTTGGCCGCGATGACGCCCGTCGTGCGTCTCGCCGCCATCGCCAGCGGCTGGACGCTGATGGCGATCTCTTTCGCGACCGTGTTCGAGATCGTCGCGCGCAAGCTGTTCGCCTATTCGCTGGGCAGCATCGACGAGATCGGCGGCTATGTGCTGGCCGCGACCAGCGCCATCGGCTTCTCGTGGGCGTTCGTCACGCGTTCGCACATGCGCATCACGCTGGCGTTTCCCTATCTCCCGGCGACCGTCCGCAGCGTGCTGAACGTGCTGGCGACGCTGGCGCTGGCGGCCATGGCGATCTTCTGCGCCTGGCGCGGCTGGACCGAGCTCGCCGCCAACATCGAGAGCGGCAAGCCTGCCAACACGCCGCTGCAGACCCGCCTCTGGATCCCGCAGCTGTTCTGGTTCGCCGGTCTGGCGATGTTCGCGATCACCGCCGGCGCGGCGGCGGCGCACGCCATCGGCCTGTTCTTCTCCGACCGCGGCGCGCTCGACCGGCTTTATGGTTCGACCTCGCTCGAGGACGAAGTGCGCACCGAGGTCAGCCAGCTCGAAACCCGGCTGGTCGAGACGGAGGCACGGCCATGATGGACGCCGGCGCCACCGCCATCGGGTTCCTGCTGATGCTGGCCCTGATGTTCCTCGGCCTGCACATCGCCACCGTCATGTTCGCGATCGGCGCCATCGGCGCGGCTCTCTACATGGGGATGCCCGCCGTCAACGCGCTGGGCGTCGTCTATTTCGAATCGATGAACGATTCGCTGCTGCTGTCGTTGCCGCTCTTCATCCTGCTGGGCGAGATCCTGGTGCGCTGCGGCTCGACCGACAAGATGTACAAGTCGCTGTCGGACTGGCTCAATCCGTTGCCGGGCGGCCTGCTGCACACCAACATCGCCTCGTCGGCGTTGTTTTCGGCGGTGTCGGGGTCGTCGGTCGCGACGGCGGCCACCATCGCCACCGTGGCCCTGCCGACCTTCCGCCAGCGCAACTACGACACCAGGCTGGTGCTGGGCTCGATCGCCGCGGGCGGTTCGCTCGGCAACCTCATTCCGCCCGGCATCGCCATCATCATCTACGGCGTGCTGACCAACACCTCGGTGGCCCGTCTCTACGCCGGCGCGGTGATTCCAGGCCTGATCCTGACCATCATGTTCATGGCCTGCATCGTGGTGCTGGCCCTGCGCGATCCCTCCGTCGCGCCGCGCGAACCGGTGACCGACCCGCTGATGGTCCGCGTGCGGCGCCTGACCGGCCTGATCGCACCGCTGGTGGTGTTCGGCATCGTGATGGGCTCGATCTATCTCGGCTGGGCGACGCCGACCGAGGCCGCCGCGCTGGCCGTAGTCGTGTCGCTGCCGATCGCCGCCAGCTACCGCCGGCTCTCGATCAGGATGCTGCACGAGGCGTTTCTCTCGACCATCAACCTGACCGCGCTCAGCATGCTGATCCTGGCGGGCGCCTTCGCGCT
This sequence comes from Caenispirillum bisanense, assembly GCA_945878895.1. GTDB lineage: Bacteria > Pseudomonadota > Alphaproteobacteria > Reyranellales > Reyranellaceae > CAMDVZ01. The sequence goes on from CAMDVZ010000223.1 coordinate 7,468, forward strand.
GAATTTCGTGCTCGGCCTGCTCGGCGCAACCCAGGCGCTGACCGCCTACGTGGGCGCGATGAAGCTCGACGCCATCACCCTGATCTGGGCATTGTTCGTCTTCTACGTGATCCTCGGCACCTTCTTCGAGACGCTGCCGATGATGGTCGGCACCTTGCCGCTGGTGTTTCCGCTGGTGCAGGCCGCCGGCATCGATCCGGTGTGGTTCGGCGTGTTCCTCGTGCTGATGTGCGAGATCAGCCTGATCAGCCCGCCGGTCGGCATGACGCTCTACGTCATCCAGGCGGTGCGCCGCGAGGGCTCCATCGGCGATGTCTTCCGCGGCACGATTCCGTTC
>CAMDVZ010000224.1 GCA_945878895.1 Caenispirillum bisanense
CACCGGCGTGGCGCGTCGGCCGCTGAAGGCCGGCGAGGTGCTGCAGGACGCCATCGACGCGCAGTTGAAGGCGATCGGCGAGGACCCGGCGCTGGTGCGCGCGTTCTTCAGGGCCAAAGGTGTAGCCTATATTACTGACTGATTAGTAAGGCAGTACTCCGGGTCACGGAAGCCGGTCCGCCCGAGTCACTCCGCCGCAGCCCAACCGTCAGGCAGATTCACTTATCTTGGCGACTGTCCTAATTCGGCAGGTGTCGTTCGTGCCTGAAAGCGGCAATGATGCCGCGGATCAGGAGCAGCGATGACAAAGCGAACGAGACGGAACCACTCGGCTGCCTTCAAGGCGAAAGTAGCCTTCGTGGCGCTGAAGGGGGAGAAGACGCTGGCGGAGCTGTCGGTGTTCTTCGACGTGCACGCGAACCAGATCATGGCGTGGAGTGCAACGGTCGCGTCCGGGCCTCTACGTGTCCCCCGCGTCGCTCCCGTCCTCACTCCGGCGTTATCCCCGCGTCCCTGATGGCGACGCCCCACGACTCGTACTGGTCCATCACGAACGCGCCGAACGACTCCTCGGGACCCGGCGGCTCGAAGCCGAAATCGAGCATCTTCGCCACGATGTCGGGTAGTGCCAGCACGCGAACCAGCTCGGACCGCAGTTTCGCCGTCACGGGCGCGGGCGTCGCCGCCGGCACGAAAACGCCGCTCCAGCCGGTCAGGCCGCCCAGCTTCACGCCGGCCTCGTCGAAGGTCGGCAGGGCGGGAAAGCGGGTGAGACGGCGGGCGCCGGTGACCGCGACGACGCGCATTTTGGTCGGATGCTGCGAGAGGCCGCCGACCGAGCCGAACGCCGCGGCGATCTGGCCGCCCAGCATGTCCTGGATGGCCGGCGCCTCGCCGCGATAGGGCACGTGCACGATGTTCATGCCGGTGGCGCGCTTGAGGAACTCGCCCACGATGTGGCCGCCCGAGGCGGTGCCGTAGGAGCCGTAGGACAGCTTCCCCGGCTGGCTTTTCACAAGTGCCACGAACTCCGCGAGCGTTTTGACGCCCAGCGACTCCGCGACGGCGAAACCGATCGGCAGGTCGGCCAGCCGCGTGACGGCCGTCAGCTCCGACAGGCTGTAGGGCTGCGTCTTCACCAGCCGCAAGCTCTGCACCACGCTGCTGATGGCGAACAGGACGGTGTGGCCATCGGGCTCGGCCTTGGCGACGGCGGTGGCGCCGATCATGCCGGTGGCGCCGGGCCGGTTGTCGACGATGACGGACTGGCCCAGCGAAGCCGTCAGCTTCTCGCCGACCAGCCGTGTCAGCGCGTCCATGTTGCCGCCCGCCGCCAGCGGCACCACCAGCCGCAACGGCCGCGACGGCCACGAAGGCGTGCCTTGCGCCAGCGCCGCGAAGGGCGCCAGCGCGAGGCCGGCGCCGCCGAGAGCGAGCAGTTTTCGTTTGCCGATCATGGGTCGTCTCTCCGATGGCTGCGCGGGCCGCGTGGTCCGGACCATGGCCGGGATCAGAACCCGGATGGATGGCCGTGTCGATGGGAAGGGAACGCCAGTCGATGGCTCGATAGACGTATCGTGGACGCGACGGACGACGCCCGACGGGCGGGGAGTGCGAGCCGGCGAGGTTGCAGGGGGCGCGTCTTCTTCATGCTCCTCTCCTCCGCTTCGTTGCGACGCTCACACCTCTGGACGCACGGCGACGTTTCAACCTCGATGTCATCCGGAGCGGAGCGAGGGACCCCGGAATCTTCAAGGCTTCGCAAGGCACGACCACCGAGCCGAGGTCCGCCTGTGGGACCGCCAGCGGCCCGGAGCCCGGGACGACATCGTGGCGGTAGCGCCCTCGTGTGCCGGGATGCGTGCACGTCCTGGAAGCGAAGCGGGCGGAGAGACATGAACGGCCGGTCGGGGCAGCCGCGACGACCCTGGCGCGCCGGGAGGATTTCGCGCCCTCGCGCGCCCTGGTTCGCGCGCCGTTCACGCCGTCGTAGCCGGCGGCTGGTATCGAAAGCGGACGATCCCGGAGGGTTTTCACATGCCGACATCGACCACCGTGACCTACACGCGCGGCACCACCTACATCGAGAACGCCTACACCGACGACGGCAAGGCCTGCACCGCGCACGGGCTGGTCGGCACGGTGAGCGTCCACGGGCAGACGTACGACGCCATCGAGCGCATGGACGGCTACGTCAAGATGAAGGCCGGCACCTACCCGAACTCCTCGATGTATGTCGACGCCAAGCGCGGCAAGGTGCTCAATCCATGGCTGGGCCCGACCTCGGAAGCCAACCGGCAGCTGGTGAACATCCTGTTTCACGCCGGCTCGGCGCCGTCGCATTTCGAGGGCTGCGTCGGGCTCGGCAAGATTGCCAAGGGATCACTCACCCAATCGAGCGAGGCGATGGCGGCGCTGTGGACGCAGTGCGGCGGCAAGGTCGACAGCGACAAGCCGCTGGTTACCGTCGTGGTGGTCGGCGAGATGCCGGCGCTGGCGGCCTGCACGAAGGACACGCGCTGAGCGGGCGGACGCGAGCGGGCGCGATCGCGACGGGCGGCGAGCCGGGCCGGGACTGTTTCACGTGAAACACTTCGGTGAATAAACCGGATTTTGGACCGAGTCCGGATCGATTGCGACCGGCCCCGCGACTGTTTCACGTGAAACACCGGCGTGAATAATCTGGATCGCCAGCCGACGGGGCGAGGCCACGGACCGACGCCGCGCCATCGTCGTCCGGCGGCGAGCGGGCAACGATTCCAGCCCCTGTTCATCGCGTTTTACGTTCCGGGGGACCCCGTTCCAGCATGCCTTTTCCCGCGAAATCCAGGCCCGCCGCCGGCCAATCCCTCACGCCCCGATCACCAGACTCGACGCCAGCTGCCGCACCGTCTTGATCAGCGCCATGGCGACGATCTTGCCGGTTTTGCGGTTTTCCTCGCTGACCGCGACGTCCTCGCGGAACCGGAAGCTGCCGAAGGCGCCGCGCGCCTCGACCTCGCAGACATGCACGGCGATCGTCGGGTCGGCCACGATCACCACCCGCGTGCGGTCGAGCCCGATGCCCGCCAGCGCCACGCAGGCCGAGATGTTGACGTTTTGCGGATAGAGCCGCGCACCCTCGCGCACCGGCCCGTCGAACAGCGTGAAGGGCTGCGTCAGGCCATCGAGGTCGACCAGGCCCGCGCCGACCGTGCCGTGCCAGGCGCTCGGGTCCTTGCGCACCGTGATCGTCACCGAGTCGAGGCCACCGACGGCGGCCGCGGCCAGCATGTCGATGGCGCCGATGCCGGCCGAGGGCAGGATCAGGCGGCGGCCGTTGGCCCGCGCCGCGGCATGCACGCGATCGAACAGCGCGTCGTCGACGAAGGCACCGACCGAGGTCACCAGCAGATCCGCGCCACTCTCCAGCACCCGGACGCCGTGCGCCCGCACCGCCTCGTGGCCGGCCGCCTCGACGACGGCGTCGAAGCGGTGGCGGAAAAAGCGGTCGGGATCGTGCGTGATTTCCGGGGCCGCGGGCGCCCCATCGCGTTGGCGTTTCACCAGCGCCGCCAGCAGTTCGATGTTTTCGATCCGCCCGTCGGCCATCGCCTCGGTCATGTGGATGCCGATCGCGCCGTAGCCGATCAGGCCGAGTTTCAGCATGGGACCCTCCGTTGCCGGTCAGCCAAGAGCGCGGCGAAGGTGCTGTCAACCCGCGCCGGCCCGGCCGGTCCGGAGGAGGCACTTTCCCGTCGGGCCGGAGCGCGCTATCACGCCACCATGTCGAATCCGAAACTGGGACTGATAGGGCTGGGCGTGATGGGCGCGAATCTCGCGCGCAATCTCGCCGGGCATGGTGCGTCGCTGGTCGTCTACGACGCCGCGGCGAGTACGACCGAGCGCGTCGCGGCCGATACCGGCGGCGTCGGCGCCGCCGACGTCGCGGCGCTCGCGGCGGCGCTGCCGGCGCCGCGCACGGTGTTCCTGATGGTGCCCGCCGGCGCGCCGGTCGACGCCGCCATCGCCTCGTTGCGGCCCCATCTCGGACGCGGCGACGCGATCATCGACGGCGGCAATTCCTTCTACCTCGACACCGCCCGGCGTCAGGCCGATCTGGCTCGCGACGGCATCCATTTCATGGGCTTCGGCGTGTCCGGCGGTGCCGAGGGCGCGCGCCTGGGACCCGCCATCATGGCCGGCGGCGACGCCGACGCGCTGGCGCCGCACGTGCCGCTGTTCGAGGCAATCGCGGCGCGCGCGCCCGATGGCTCGGCCTGTTTCGCGCGGGTCGGTTCGGGCGCCTCGGGCCATTTCGTGAAGGCCGTGCACAACGGCATCGAATACGCCCACATGCAGTTGATCGCCGAGACGTGGCATCTGCTGCGCCGGCTCGCCGGTCTCGATCTGGCACGCGGGCGCGACATCTTCGCCACCTGGAGCCGGGGGCCGCTGTCCTCGTTCCTGATGGAGTGCGCGGTGCGCGTGCTCGACACCCGCGACCCCGAAACGGGAGCCGCGGTGATCGACGCCATCGTCGACACCGCCGAGCAGAAGGGCACCGGCCAGTGGACCGCCAACGCGGCGCTGCGCTACGGCGTCGCCGCGCCTACGCTTGCCGAGGCCGTCCACGCGCGTTGCCTGTCGGGCCTGAAGGACGAGCGCATGGCGCTCGAAGCGCTGCTCGGGCCTTCCACGATGCCCTTTGCCGGCGACGTCGAGGCGCTGGTGCGGGCGCTCGAACCAGCGTTGCTGGCGGCCAATGTCGCGGTGCTCGCGCAAGGCTTCTCGCTGATCGCTGCAGCCGACGCCGAGGAGGGCTGGGGCGTCGATCCGGTCAACGTCGCGCGGGTCTGGCGCGGTGGCTGCATCATCCGGTCGAGCCTGCTGGAGCCGGTCGCGGTGGCCTGTGCCCGGTTCGGACGCGGTCCCACGATCCTGCGCGACCACGATCTCTGGAAGCTGATCGAGGCCGGCGACGCGGCGTGGCGCCAGGTTGTCGTCATGGCGGTCGCGCACGGGATTCCCGTTCCTGCGTTCGGCTCGGCGCTGACCTATGTCGATGGTTTGCGTACCGGCCGACTGTGGGCCGACATGATCGCCGCGCAACGCGACGTGTTCGGCGAACACGGCTTCACGCGTCTGGATCGTCCCGGTCGCCATCACGCGACGTGGGCGCCCTACGATCCCGCCCCGCGCGGATAGGCCAGGGATGCGCGCTCCGTCTGACAAGGCGCTGGCCGCGACATCGCCTCGCGCGCGTTTCCAGGACGGCGCGCCGATGGAGAATGCGTGGCATCGCGACGGCGTCGACGCGGGTGCCCGGCGCGTCGACCTGCCGAACCCGCTGCCCGGTTAGCCCGCCGTGCGCGTCGTGGTCGTGATGGGCGTGTCGGGCTGCGGCAAGAGCACGGTCGGAAAGCTGCTGGCGGAAGCGCTCGGGGGCGATTTCGCCGAGGGCGATGCGTTTCATCCCGCCGCCAACGTCGCGAAGATGGCGGCCGGCAATCCGCTCGACGACGATGATCGCGGGCCGTGGTTGGGCGCGATGGCCGCGGCGATCGCCGACTGGAACCGCAAGGGCAGGCCGACGGTGCTGTCCTGCTCGGCCCTGAAGCGGCGCTATCGCGAAACGCTGCGCGGGACCGTGCCGGACGTCGTGTTCGTGCATCTCGCGGGCATGCGCGAGACCATCGCCGCGCGTCTGGCGGCGCGGCGCGATCACTACATGCCCGCCGGGCTGCTCGACAGCCAGTTCGCCGCGCTCGAACCGCCCGATGCGGCCGAAGCGATCGTCGTGCCGGTGGAGGGCGAGCCGGCGGTGATCGTGGCCGTGATCGTCGAGCGGTTGCGCGACTGGCCCGCTATTCCAGCCTGATGTTGGCGCGGCAGATGACGTCGCCGAACACGCGGCGTTCGCTCGCGATATGGGCGGCGAAGGCGGCCGGATCCTTGTAGGTCGCCATCAGGCCCGTCTCGTCGAGTTTCGCCGCGACGTCGGGCTGGCGCATCGCCTCGCCGATGGCGCGCGACAGCTTCTCGACGATGGCCGGTGGCGTGCCGGCCGGCGCCACGATGCCGAACCAGCTCGATCCGCCCTCGCGGCCATAGCCGAACTCGTTGACGCTGGGGATCTCCGGCGCGCCCGGCCAGCGCGTCGTGTTCATCATCGCGAGGCCCCGCAGGCGGCCCGATTTCACTTGCGGCAACACGATCTGGTCGAACTGCATCTGGATCTGGCCTGCCAGCAGGTCCTGGAGGGCCGGCGCGCTGCCGCGATAGGGCACGTGGACGATGTCGATTTTCGCCTCGGCCTTGAAAATCTCGCCGTAGATATGGGTGATGGCGCCGGTGCCCGACGAGCCGAAATGCAGCTTGCCGGGATTGGCCTTCGCATACTCGACCAGCTCGGGCACGGATTTGAACGGCAGGGCCGGATGCACCGCCAGCGCGCCCCACGACGTCGTCATCAAGGCCACCGGCGCGAAATCGGCCTCGGGATCGTAGGGCAGCTTCGTCAGCTGCGGCTGTATCGTCTGCATCGATGTCGTGGTCGTCAGCAGGGTGTAGCCGTCGGCCGGCGCATGCTTGACGATCTCGGCGCCGATGGCCCCGGCGGCGGCGCCCTTGTTGTCGATCAGGATGGGCTGGCCGAGGATGGCGCCGGCGCGCTCGGCGACGATGCGGGTCGAGGAATCGGTGGCGCCGCCGGGCGGATAGGGCACGACGAGGCGGATAGGCTTGTTGGGCCAGCTCGTTTGCGCGCGCGCCGGCGCGATGCCGACACCGAGCGCGCCGACGATCGCGACGCGTCGACCGATCGCGTGTCCCTCGCCGGTCGTGCGCATGTCCTTGTTCACGATGTCCCGCTTCCCGCCGTCATATCTTGATGTTGGCCTTGCGGATGATGTCGCCGAAGGACGCCGCCTCGCGCGCGATGGTGTCCTTGAGGGCGGCGCCGTCCAGGTAGCTGGGGTAGTTGCCTCCGGCGACCAGCCGCTCGTTCACGTCGGGCAGGCGCGTTGCCTCGCCGATCGCCTTGCTGAACTTGTCGACGATCGCTTGTGGCACGCCTTTCGGCGCGAGAATGCCGTACCAGGCGTCGCCGCCGATCTTGCCGAAGCCCTGCTCCTTCAGCGTCGGAATCTGCGGCTTTCCGGGCCAGCGCTTCTCGCCCAGAATCGCGAAGCACTTCAGCCGGCCGGCCGCGATATGGGGCAACGTGGTCGGATCGAACTGCACCTGGATCTGCCCCGACAGCAGATCGTTGGTGGCCGGCGCGCTGCCCTTGTAGGGGACATGGACCATGCTCACGCCGGCCTCGATGTTGAAGATCTCCCCGTAGAGCTGGGTGATGGTCGCCAGACCCGCCGATCCGAAATTGATCTTGCCGGGATTGGCCTTGGCGTGGGCGATGAACTCCTGGAGACTGTTCACCGGCAGTCGCGGCTCGATGCCCATGCCGATCCACGAGGTCGCGGTGCGCGCGACGGGCACGAAGTCCGTGGCGGGGTTGTAGGGCAGCGGCTGCAGGTGCTGGGTGATGCAGACCATCGCGGTCGTCGTCGTCAGGAACGTGTAGCCGTCGGGCGTCGCGTTCTTGACGTGCTCGGCGCCGATCGCGCCGCTGGCACCGGCCCGGTTGTCGAACAGGACGCTCTGGCCCAGCATCGAGGCCGCCCGCTCGATCACGATCCGGGTCGTGATGTCGGAGGGGCCGCCGGGCGGATAGGGGATCACGACGCGGATCTGGCGCGCTGGCCACTCGCCCTGCGCCGCGGCGATGGCAGGTGCCGACA
>CAMDVZ010000225.1 GCA_945878895.1 Caenispirillum bisanense
GCCACGACCGGCCACCGACGACGCCCGGGAGCCGCCAAAACGCTGTCCCGAGACATCGCCGGGACGCCCCCCAAACGACCGCGCGGTCCGCCGAGGCCCGCCCGGGGCGAACTTTCTCGCCCGTTCACCTCAGTCCGACAGGCTGCTAGGCGTGCGCTACGTGCTGGAAGGCAGCATCCGCCGGGCGGGCTCTCGCATTCGCGTCACCGGCCAGCTCATCGATACCGTCACGGGCAATCACATCTGGGCGGAACGCTACGACCGCGTGCTGGAGGATATCTTCGCCGTGCAGGAGGAGGTGACGCAGGCCATCGTGTCGGCGATCGCGCCGCAGATCGAGATCGCCGAGATCGGCAGATCGCGCGTCCGCCCCGGGAATTTCAGCGCGTACGAACTGGCGATGCGCGCCTGGGCCGATGCCTGGGACTCTTACATTCATTCGGATTCGATCTCGAGAGCGCGGGCGATGGCGCAGGCGCAGGAAGCCGTCTCCATCGATCCACGCTGTGGCCTGGCGCTGACAACGCTTGGCTATTGCCATTTCCTGGACATCAATTTCGGCACCATGCTCGATCTGGAAGCGTCGCGAGCGGCTGGTGTGGCGGCCACGACGCTGGCGATCGAGATCGACCCTGGCAACAGCCTTGCGCTGCTCTACCGAGGCCTCGTGCGCTATTACGCCGGTCAACGGCAGGCCGGCATCGAGGATATGCGCCGGGCGCTGAGGCAGAATCCGAACGATGTTCATGTGTTGCTGATGCTCGCGTTCACCGAGGCGGCATTTGGCGACGCGGCCAGGGGTATCGAGCTTGGACTCAAGGCTCTGCGGCTCAGTCCGCGCGATCGCGGAATCGGTGCCATGCACAACGTGCTGGCGAACGCCTATTTTTACGCGCGCCGCTACGGCGAAGGCCTTCAGGAAGCGCAAGCGGCGGTGCGTGACATGCCGGCGTCCGTCGCCGCGCACGCGGTCATGGCGCTCAATCTGATCGGCCTCGGTCGTGTGCCTGAGGCACGGGCGTGCGTCGAGACGATCCGCCGTCTGTCTCCCACCTACCTCCAGCGACGCCTCGATGGCAGGAACGTCGTCGAACGACCCGACGATCTGAAGCGTGCCACGGTGTTCCTGCGCGTCGCCGCCGGCCTCGACGAGCCCAGCGCGGCGGAGGCGCTGCGATGAGCCGCGAGCAGCGCCGCCTCGTCGAACGGAACCGCCGGTTCAGCCCGTCAACGCCCGTGCCTTGCGCTTGTCCGCCGGCAAGGCCTCGGTGCCGATCACGTCGGCGTTCGCCAGCCGCCCGAGTTCGGCGGCCGACAGACCGAGCAGGCCGCCCAGTACTTCCTCGTTGTACTGACCCATGGTCGCCGCCGGCCAACGTACCGGCACCGGCGCGTCGGCTTCGCGCCACGGCGCGGAGGGTTGCGGGTGACGGCCAACCCAGAGGCGGTCGACCCATTGCCAGAAGCCGCGCGCCGTCAGATGCGGGTCGTCGATCAGGTCCATCGGCGCGCGCACGGCACCGGCGGCGACGCCGACGGCCTGCAACGCGGTCATTGCTTCGTCCGCTGTCCGGCCGCGGGTCCAGTCCGCGATGGCGGCTTCGAGGCGGTCCTGTTGGGCGCGTCGTCCATCGGCGGACGCGAGGCCCGCGTCGCGCGCGAGATCGTCGCGACCGATGGCGCGGCAAAGACCTCGCCACATCGCGTCGTCGGCCACCGCGACCAGCATCCATTTGTCGGCCCCGACGCAGGGAAAAACGCCGTGCGGCGCGTGGGCGGGATGGCGGTTGCCGGCGCGTGGCGCCAGTTTGCCGTTGGCCGATTGCTCGATCGCCCACGCCGCCGTGAAGGGCAGCATGCACTGCACTTGCGAGAGGTCGATGTGCTGGCCGATTCCGGTGCGCTTGCGGTGCATCAGGGCGACGAGCAGGGCGGAGGCCGCGTTGAGGCCGCCGACGGCGTCGCCGAAGGCGAGATGATTCATCATCGGCGGGTCCCCGGCGCGACCGCCGACCGAGGGCAGGCCGGAGCCTTGCTCCAGCGTCGAGCCATAGGCGCGGCACTCGCGCCACGGGCCGGTGGCGCCGAATGCCGCCATCGAGGCCATCACCAGCGACGGGTTGACCTGTTTCAGCGCCGCGTAGTCGAGGCCGAACGTCGCCAGCACGCCGGCCGAGTAATTCTCGACGACGGCGTCGGCGTCCTTCACCAGCGCCTTCGCGAGAGCCACCCCGTCGGGCACCGTCAGGTCGAGCGTGATGGCGCGCTTGTTGCGGTTCATGATGTTGAAGCGCGCGGCCTTTTCGTAGAGGCGCTGCGCCAGCACCTCGGGCCGGTTGTCGACGCCGCGCCACCAGTCCGGATAGCCGCAAGCCTCGATCTTGATCACGTCGGCGCCGAGATCGGCGAGGGTGCGGGTGCAGATCGGCCCGGCCCAGCCCATCGAGAAGTCGACGATCCGCATGCCGGCCAGCGGTCCGGCCGCGCCCGTTGCCGCGATGGCCGGTGCCGCGCGCTTGTCGCGGGCCGTCGGCGGCGCGACGGCATTGTCGTGCTCGCCGATCGAGGGGACCACGCCGCCGAAGCGCGCCGGCGTGACGGTGAGGTGCAGGGGTGACCCGGGCACCTCGACGGTGCGCCTCCCGGCCGTCACCGGAACGATGGCGTCGCGATGGCGGAACACCGGCCAGCGCAGCAGCTCCTCCATGTCGGGCACGATGGCGAAGGGCAGCCGAAGCGCCAGCGCCCGCTCGAACCATTCATCGGCGGTCCGGTCGAGGAAGCGGGGAATGAACCGTGCTTCCAGCGCCTCGGCGCGCGCCAGACGATCCGGGCCCATGACGTGGTTGGGATCGCGCGCGAGATCCGCCATGCCCATCAGCTCGCAGAAGCCCTTCCACTGCGCGGGCGTGACGATGGTGATGCCGATCCAGCCGCTCTTGCAGCGATAGACGCCCATCGGGTAGGTCGGCGTGAAGCGGTTGAAGCCCCAGCGTTTTTGCGGCGTGCCCGTCGACCACGCCTCGATCGCCTGGTACTCCGCCAGCGCCACCGTCGCCTCGTGGACGCTGACGCCCAGGGCGCGGCCGCCGCGGCCGTCGCGGCGCGCGTGCAGGGCCGCCATCGCCGGAATGAACGTGCCGAGACCGCCCATGATGGCAGCCTGGTAGTCGGGCAGGGTCAGCGGCGGTCCTTCCTCGGGCCCGATCAGCTGCACGAAGCCGGCGAGTGCCCGCACCACGGAGTCCGTCGCCTTGAAGTCGCGGTAGGGACCCGAGTCGCCGAACCAGGTCACGTCGGCGATCACCAGATCGGGATCGGTCGCGCGCAGGGCGGCGTGGTCGATGCCGAGTGCCGCACGCGATGCCGCGCCGAGAGAGTCAATCAGCAGGTCGGCGTGCCGCAGCAGGTCCGCGAGTCTGCCCCGATCGGTAGCCGAAGCCGGATCGACTACGACGCTTTTCTTGCCGAAATTGAGAAACGCGAACCAGCCGCTCTCGCGCTGCCCCGGCGCGATGTCGATCAGCGGCGCGAAGCCGCGAACCGGGTCGCCGCCGGGCGGTTCGATCTTGATCACCTCGGCGCCGAAATCAGCGAAAAAACGCGCGGCGTAGGCGCCGGCCGGCATGGCGCCGATCTCGACGACGCGATAACCCGTTAGCGGCATGTGTGGTTCCCGTCGGTCGCCGTGTCGTGCCGAATTGCCCGATCAGCTGGCCTGTTTCGTGGCGCCGCTTTTCAGCATCGCGTCGATCCGGTCCTGCGGGAAGCCGGCCTCGCGCAACACCTCGACGCTGTGTTCGCCGAGTTTCGGCTGGTGGCGACGAATTTCGGGCTTGGTGCGGCTGAAGCGCGGCGGGATGTCGGGGGTGCGGATCTTGCCCTCGCTCGGATGGTCGAGCTCCTTCCAGAAGCCGGTGGCTTCCAGCTGCGGCTCGTGCAGCAGGTCTTCCAGCGTGTTGACCGGGCCGTGCGGCACGTTGGACGGGCCCAGCAGGGCGTTCCATTCGGCGTTGCTGCGGGTGGCGCAGATCGTCGCCAGCGTGCCGTAGACGATCTCGATGTTCTCCAGCCGCGATGCCAGCGACTTGAAGCGCGGATCGGCGAGGATGTCGGGACGCCCGACCAGGCCGCAGAATTCCTTCCAGTGGCCATCGGTGTAGGGCAGCAGCGCGAAGAACCCGTCCTTCGAGGGATAGGGCCGCCGTTCCGTGTTGAGCAGGCGCTTGTAGCCGGCCGTCTCGATGGCCGGCAGGAAGGTCTCGCCGTAGAGGTGCTCGACCATCACGAAGGAGACCAGCGTCTCGTACATCGGCACTTCGACCGACTGACCCTTGCCGCTTTTCTCGCGCTCGTACAGCGCCGCCAGCACCGCCGAGACGACGCCGTTGGAGCTGGTCTTGTCGGCGACGATGGTGGGCAGGAAGCGCGGCGAGCCGGCTACCACGGTCTGCAGCATGGCAAGCCCGGTGCCGGCCTGGATGATGTCGTCGTAGGCAGCCTTGGGACCCATGGGACCGGCGGCGCGGTAGCCATAGGTGGCGAGATAGATCAGGCGCGGATTGAGCTTCTCGAACGCCTCGTAGGGCACGCCGAGGCGCGCCGCGGGCTCGGGCCGGTAATTGTGCATCAGCACGTCGGCGGTCTTGGCCAGCTCGAACAGGGCGGCGCGGCCCTCGTCCTTTTTCAGGTCGAGCACGATGCTGCGCTTGTTGCGGTTGCAGCCGAGATAGAAGGCGGCCATGCCGGGATTGCGGCGGGGGCCGAGCTGGCGCGTGGTGTCGCCCTCGGGCGATTCGACCTTGATCACGTCGGCGCCGAGATCGCCCAGCTGCTGCGCCGCCCACGGCCCCAGCACGACCGACGTGCAGTCGATGATCCGCACGCCATCCAGCGGTCCAGCCATTGTCGTTTCCCCCGTGAGCCGATTTCGTTGGCGGCAGGCTATCAAGGGTGGCCGGCGCCGGGCACCCCCCAAATCCGCAACCCGCGCTCCCGGTGGCGTATTGCGGACCGGCCGCGGTGGTGGCTATGGACGAGCAAACCGTTCGAGGAGGGAAGCCCGACATGACAGCCACCGCGCGCCAGCCGCAGCCCGGAGTCCCGCGTGCCCACGAGGCGGCCGGACTCTCGATGGAATTCGACCTCGCGGGCGAGCCGGCGGCGGCGCGGCGGGCGCTCGCCGGGCTGGCGCCTGGGGGCAGCGTGGTCGGGCTCGGCGCGCCGCTGGTGGCGGCGATGGGCGGCCATGTCGCCGGACTGGAATCCTTCGCGGCCATCGGCACCGGGCCGGTGTTTCCGGGCACGCAAAGGGCATGCTGGACGTTCGTTTCGGCGGCCGACCCGTCGGCGGCGTTCGACGAGGCGCGCCGGTTGGCCGGGGCGCTGGCGCCGGCGTTATCGATGGTCGAGTCGACGATACTGTTTCGCTACCGCAACGACCGGGAACTGCTGGGCTACCGCGACGGCCTCGCCAACCCGCCGGCCGGCCCGGAAGCGCTTGCAGCGGCCATCGTCGCGGAGGGTCCGGTGGCCGGCGGCAGCTTCGCCGTGACCCAGCGCTATCTCTACGCCCCCGGCGCCTTCCACCGTCTGCCGCCGGCCGGCCGCGACGCGGTGATCGGCCGCGACAACGCTACCGACGAGGAGCTCGACGACGCGCCCGACACCGCCCACGTCAAGCGCACCGAGCAGGAGCATTTCGCGCCCGGCGGCACCATGCTGCGCCACTCCATGCCGTGGGGCGACGCGCGCCGCCACGGCCTTCAATTCATTGGCTTTTCGGCGCAGCCCAACCTCGCCCGCCGCATGCTCGAACGCATGGCCGGCCTCGAAGACGGCATTGTCGACGCGCTGCTCGACCACGTCGTGGCCGAAACCGGTGGCTATTATTTCTGCCCGCCGCTGCTCGACGGCAAACTCGATCTCTCCGGCCTCGGCCTGCCACCGGCGTGATGCCAGTCCGTTGATTTTCCTGAGTTATTCATTATTAAGGTTTAATTGTTGACAAATGCATCCCGATCAGACATATTCAGATCGTCGGCCGGCAACGATCCAGCAGGATTCCGCGCCAGCGGCCCGGCCGATGAAACCCGTCCCGCAACCCCAACCCCGACCGCTCCCGTGTCGCCCGCCAGGGCGTCGATGGGGCCACAACCAGCAAGAACCCCGTTGTTTCACCGGTCCGGACCGATCCTCACCCGGCCGCGCGCCGCTGGCGCCAGCGGCGTCGCCGGGATCGGGGCCGTGCGCCGCGCGGCGTCACAGATCGCCGTAGCCCGCCCGGTCGGCGTCGGACACCCACTCGCCGAAGCAGGCAAACGGATCGGCGCCCGTCGTCGCCGGCCCGACGCGGACCGTCGCGCCCTCGGCGACGAAGGCCACCGCGTCGCCGGGCCGGACGCCGAGCAGCCGGCGTATCGCGGCGGGCAGGGTGACGCGGCCGTCGGCGCCGAGGCGGGCGTCGTGGCGGCGGGTCGGCATGGCGGGTCTCCCGAAGTGCCGCGGACGGCGCGACGATAGAGCGAAGCGGGAGGCGGCGGAAAGCGACCAACGCGTGCAACCAGGTCGGACGGCGGGCCCGTCGCCGGGCGGGGTTGCCGAGCCGTGCGTCGCCTGCCGGCAACCGACCGTTCGATATCGAAGCGGTTTCGAAGCCGTGAAAACGCCGCCGGCGCGGCATCGTCCGGCAGCGGGCCACTCCAGTGGCGCCAACTTTGGGCCGAAATGGTTGGCGCACCGACGAAAGATTCGAAATCCATGTCATCCCGAGCTTGCCGAGGGAACTCGATGCGGTGACGCGACCGCACGAAGCCTCGAAGAATCCGGGGTCCCTCGCAAACGGGACCGCAAGCGGCCCGGAGCTCGGGATGACATCGGTGCGGTTCGCACGACAGTGCGCCAACCGTTTCGACCCAAAGTCCGCACCCCCGGACGGTGCGATGTCCGCGAGGTTTCCATCGACGCGACAACCGGTCCGGGGCCGGGATCGCCGCCACCCGATCGGCCTGTGTTGGACCGACGACTACGTTGTCATCCCAAACGCGGGGCCGCTTGCGGTCCCGTTCGTGCGCGACCTTTCCTCTTTGCGTTCGCCACCGGCATCTCGTTCAGCGTCTCGATCGGATGGCGCACGATGCCGCGGTCGGAGCGCTCGACCAGGCCCAGCCGGCGCCACGCCTCGCCGAACAGGGCGATGCGTTGCGGCCCATCGGGCGTCAGCATGGCGCTGGAGCCGTCGTCGAACAACCAGCCGGTTTCGCGCCCCGACGCCGCGTCCCACAGCCGCAGGCTGCCGTCGTAGCCCGCCGACGCCAGCCGCGAGCCATCCGGCGACCAGGCGCAACTCAAAACGCCATTTTCGTGCCCGCGCAGCACCGCCAGCTCGCGCCCCGACACCGCGTCCCACAGCCGCACGCAGCCGTCGTAGCCCGCCGACGCCAGACGCGAGCCATCCGGTGAGAACGCGCAACTCAGTACCCAGTTCTCGTGCCCGCGCAGCACCGCAAGCTCTCGCCCCGAAGTCGCGTCCCACAGCCGCACGCCGCCGTCGTCGCCCGCCGACGCCACGCGCGAGCCATCCAGCGACCACGCGCAACTGCGTACCCAGTTTTTGTGCCCGCGCAGCACCGCAAGCTCGCGCCCCGACGCCGCGTCCCACAGCCGCACGCTGCCGTCGTAGCCCGCCGACGCCACGCGCGAGCCATCCGGCGACCACGCGCAACTCCCGACACGGCCTTCGTGCCCGCGCAGCACCGCAAGCTCGCGCCCCGACGC
>CAMDVZ010000226.1 GCA_945878895.1 Caenispirillum bisanense
GCCGACGCGCTGGCGTCGCGCTTCGCGAACGTGGCCGCCGCCGTCGCGCCGGCCACCCGCCGCTTCGCGCGCGACACCGGCGCGCGCATCCACGCCCTGGCGCCGGCCAAATCGGGCAACGACGCCGAAGAGCGCCGCGTGCTCGCCAACGCCGTCGAGTTCGGCCTGGTGGCGTTCACCGACCGGCTTGAGCGGCGCCTCGACGTCGCCGCGACGGCCGCGGACCTGGCCGCCGGTACCTGAACCGGCGACGAACGAAGCGACGGCGCCACGGACCCGCGGTGGTCATCCGAATCTCGCGGAAGCGGCCTCGGACAACCGTTCGCGCTGCCGCCGCCAATCGCGCGGTGGACGCCTTGACCGGACCGTGCCGGCCGGCGATGGTTCTCGATGGTCGCCGATCCGGTACCCGTCACTGCCTTCGTCGTGGCCGACGACCACCCGATGGTCCGCGACGCGCTGGCCACGGCGCTGACCCAGAGCTTTCCGGGCTCGCGGGTGCTGGCGGCCGGGACGCTTGGCCAGACGCAGGCCATTCTCGATGCCGACGCCGACATTGACGCCGTCCTGCTCGATCTCAACATGCCGGGCATGGACGGGTTGACGGGCCTGGCGATCTTGCGTGCCGACCATCCGGCGGTGCCGATCATCGTGATTTCGGCCACCACCGACACCGGCGTATCGCGCCGCACGACCGATCTGGGCGCCGCGGCTTTCATCGCCAAGTCGGCGTCGCTCGTGGAAATCGCGCGCATCGTGGCCGCGGTGCTGCGTGGCGAGCTCGTGGCGGTGGCCGAGCCCTCCGTCGAGACGGCCGGGCCCGACGCGTTCGCGCGGCGGGCAGCCCGCCTGACGCCGCAGCAGTGGCGCGTGCTCGCATTGATGATCCAGGGCGAGCAGAACAAGTTGATCGCCTGGCGCCTGGGCGTCGGCGAGTCGACCGTGAAGGCGCACGTCACCGAGATCCTCAGGAAGCTCGGCGTGCGCTCGCGTACCCAGGCCGTTGTCGAAGCCCGTCACCTGGCATTGCCGGTCGATCCCGTCAGGCCGTGATCCCGGCCACGCGGCCACGCAACCGCAGCATCGCCCGCAACGCCGCCGGTTTGACCGGCTTGTGCAGCAACTCGACGCCATGCTGGCGCGCGCGCGCGCGCAAGGTCGGATCGCGGTCGGCCGTCACCAGCGCCGCCGGCACCCCGCCGCCCCAACGTCGCCGCAACGCCGCGATCACTTCGAGGCCATCGACGCCGCCGTCGAGATGCAGGTCCACCAGCAGGAGGTCGGGCCCCCGCCCGGCCGCCGTCACGACCGACACTGCCTCCCCGAACGTCGCCACCGCGGCGATCTCGCAGCCCCAGCCACCGACCAGCGCCGTCATGGCCTCGCGCACGCGCGCCTCGTTGTCGATGCAGACCACGAAAGCCCCCGCGTCGAGCGCCAGCGCTTCGGCGGCCGGCGCGACGATCGCCGCCACGATGGCCGACGCCGGCGCGCCCGGCACCTCCACGAAGAACGTCGTCCCCCTGCCTGCCCGGGAGCGCAGGCCGATCGGCACGTCGAGCATGCGGCCGATCCGCTCGACGATCGCCAGGCCAAGCCCGAGGCCACGCTCGCCGCCCAGTCCTTCGCCGTCGGGATCGAGCCGCACGAACTCCTCGAAAATGACGTCGCGCTTGTCGGCGGGGATGCCGGAGCCGTTGTCGCGCACCTCGATCCGCCACCCGCCGCCCGCGCGCAGACAGCACATCGCGACCCGCTGCGGACGGCCCGCGCGGCGGCCATAGCGGATCGCGTTGGAGAGAAAATTCTGGAGAATGCGGCGCAGGAACGCGGGATCGGTCGAGAGCACCGCATCGGTCGGCGCCACCGTCAGATCCACGCCGTGGCGGGCGGCCAGAGGGGCGAACGCGGTTTCCAGCGACTCGAACAGCGGCGCCAGGGAGAAGGCCCGCTTCTCGGGCCGGAACGCGCCGGCGTCGAGCTTGGAGATGTCGAGCAGCGCGTCGATCAGCGCCTCGACGGCGCCGAGACTGGCGTCGATCTTGACACCGAGGTCGTTGCCCGGCTCGCGGTCGACCAGCGCCGCGGTGAACAGCCGCGCGGCGTGCAGTGGTTGCAACAGATCGTGGCTGGCGGCCGCGACGAAGCGGGTCTTGCCGAGATTGGCCGCCTCGGCCTCGGCGCGGCTGGCCTCGAGCTCGGCGGTGCGCTCGATCACGCGCTGTTCCAGCGTATCCTTCGACTGGCGCAATTCGGCCTCCGCCCGCCGCGCCTGGGTGATGTCCTGGTAGAGCAGGAAGAAGCCGAGCACCGTGCCGGCGGCATCGCGATGCGGGATGTAGGTTCCGGCGGCGACCTCGATGCGCGCGTCGTTGGTCGGGAACTCGGTCTCGAAGCGCTGCTCCTCGCCCGCCAGGGCGCCATCGACATAACGCTTCAGACGCGAATAGCGTTCCATGCCGACGACCTCGACGATCGTTCGCCCGTCGGTCTGCGACGTCGTCAGGTTGAGCGCCGCCTGGAACGGCCGGTTGGTGAAGCGATAGCGCTGGTCGCGGTCGATGTAGGCGATCAGCACCGGCACGTTGTCGGTGTAGACGCGGATGCGCCGCTCGCTGTCGCGCAGGGCCTCGGCGCCACGCACGCGCCCGGTCACGTCGTAGCAGGTCGCCACGAACCCGCCGGCCGGCGAGGGATCGAGCCGCAACTCCACGACCTGGCCATCGGCGGTCGTCACCTCGTGGGTTCGTGCCGAATCGGGGCGCCGCAACAGGCGCTCGACCTCGCTCGACCCGCCGAGGTCGGCGGCACGCGCGCCGAACAGGATGCGGTCCGCGTCGAGCGACAACAGGGTCGCGAACCGGTCGTTCGATATCTCCAGCCGTCCCTCGCGATCGAACGCCGCCACCCCCATGCCGACGTGATCGAGCGTGTTGCGGAGGATTTCGTAATTGTAGCGGATCGCCTCCGACGCTTCGTCGAGAATGGCGCGCGCGCGGCCGGGCAACAGCATCCGCCGTCGCGCGAAGGCGGCAACGATGACGCGCGCCGACGCCGCCCCCAGCGTGCCCGACAGCACCCGCTCGGTGCGCGCCAGCGCCGCGGGCACCGACGCCGCGGTGTCCGCCAGCGCGCGCGCGGCCCGTTCGGGTCCGATGAACCGCGCCAGCAGGTCGCGCAATTCGTCCAGCCGCGCCGCCGTCTCGGGAACCCGCAGCGCCGACTGCGCCCGCTCGGTGCCAAGGACGAACGAGTCGGCCTGCTCGCTATCCCTGCCGGTCGGCCGCACCAGCAGCGAGACGCCAACCAGCAGGAGAACATTCACGGCCATGCAGACGACAAAGCCCTGGCCGACCGGGTCGAGAACGCCGAACCGGCCCGGCAGCCAGGCCCGCAGCGGCTCCCCCTGCAACCCGCCGGCCGCCTGCTGCAACGAGGGCAGGAGCAACGCGTAGACCCAGACCGCGAATCCGCCGATCAGTCCCGCGATCGCGCCGAAGCGATGGGCGCGCCGCCAGAACAGGCCGAGGATGAGTCCCGGCGCGAAATTCGCCACGGCGCAGAACGAGATCATCCCGATCGACGCCAGCGGCAGATAGCCGGAAACGACGCGTTCGTACGCGTAGGCGGCCAACAGGACGACCACGACCGCGATCCGTCGGACCAGGACGACGAGCTGGCCCAGTTCACCCGCCTGCCCGGCCTTGCTCCGCAGCAGGTAGGGCATTACCAGCTCGTTGCCGATCATGCCCGACAAGGCGACGCAGGCGACGATCACCATCGACGTGGCCGCCGACAAACCGCCGATGAACACGATCACCGACAACCAACCATCGCCCCCCGACAGCGGTAGCTGGAGCACGAACAGGTCCGGATTCGCCCCCTCTCCCAGCAACAGCAACCCGGCCGCGGCAAGCGGGACGACGAACAGGTTGATGAGGACCAGGTAGAGCGGAAACAGCCAGCGGGCGGTCTTCAGGCTGTCGGGGTGATCGTGCTCGACCACGGCGACGTGGAATTGCCGCGGCAGACAGAGGAACGCGGCGCCCGACAGGAGCGTGGTGACGATCCACGACAAGGGCGTGCCTTCGCGCGTCAGGCGATCGCCCACGGCCGGCGCCATCGCCACCCGCGTCATCAGGTCGTTCGGCCCATCGAACAGGACGTAGAGCACGAAGGGACCGACCGCGAGCAGGGCCAGCAGCTTCACGACCGATTCGAAGGCGATCGCCAGCATCATGCCGCGATGCTGTTCCGACGCCTGCACGTGCCGTACGCCGAACAGGATCGTGAACACCGCCATTGTGGCGGCGACCACCAGCGAGGTGTCGGTCTGCACCACGCCGGACACGCCGCCCGGAACGGGGCCGGGCTGCACGATGGCCCGGAAGCTGGACGACACGGCCTGGAGCTGCAGGGCGATGTAGGGCAGCACGCCGACCGAGGCCACCAGCGTCGCAAGCACGCCCACTGCCCGGCTCTTGCCGTAGCGCGAGGCGAGGAAGTCGGCGATCGAGGTGACGTTGTGCCGCTTGGCGACCACCACCATCTTGCGCAGCATCGGATAACCCAGGGTCATCACCAGCGCCGGCCCGAGATAGATCAGGATGAAATCGAGGCCGCTGGTCGAAGCGCGGCCCACGGCGCCGTAGAAGGTCCACGACGTGCAGTAGATCGCCAGCGACAGGGCATAGACCAGGGGCGCCGCCCGCCCGAGCGTCCAGGCGCGCGCATGGCGGTCGCCGAAATAGGCGATCGCGAACAGAAGGGCGAGATAGGCGACGGACAACCCCAGGACGGCTGGTTCGGCAAGCATGTCTACCTTTCGTGCCGCCTGGACCGGCCGGAGTGACGCATTGAACAGAAAGCCGGGCGCCGGTACAACCCGCGCCGACCTCCCATAGACCGAAATCGCCCCAGGAGCCGCCCGTGGCCGCCCACCAGTACATCTACGTCATGAAGGGCCTGTCCAAGACGTGGCCCGGCAACAAGCCGGTTCTCAAGGACCTCTGGCTGAGCTTCTATCCCGGCGCCAAGATCGGCGTTCTGGGCCTCAACGGCTCGGGAAAATCGACGCTGCTGAAGATCATGGCCGGCCTCGACGACAGCTTCACCGGCGAAGCCTGGGCAGCCGAGGGCGTGAAGGTCGGCTTTCTCTCCCAGGAGCCGCAGCTCGACGCGTCGAAGGACGCGCTGGGCAACGTGATGGATGGTGTCGGCGATCTGGCGCGCTGGCTGGCTCGTTTCGAGGAGGTCGCGGGCGAATTCGCCGACCCCGACGCCGACATGGACAAGCTGATCGCCGAACAAGGCGAGTTGCAGGAGAAAATCGACGCCGCCAATGGCTGGGACCTGCAGCGCACCGTCGAGATCGCGATGGACGCGCTGCGCTGCCCGCCCGGCGACGCCGACGTGACGAAGCTGTCGGGCGGCGAGCGCCGCCGCATCGCCTTGTGCCGCCTGCTGCTGAGCAAGCCCGACATGCTGCTGCTCGACGAGCCGACCAACCATCTCGATGCCGAGTCGGTGGCGTGGCTGGAGCGCTATCTGCACGACTATGCCGGCACCGTGGTGGCCGTCACCCACGACCGCTACTTCCTCGACAACGTGGCGGGCTGGATCCTCGAGCTCGACCGCGGCCAGGGCATTCCGTGGGAAGGCAACTATTCCTCGTGGCTGCGCCAGAAGGAGCAGCGGCTGGCCCAGGAGGAGTCCAAGACCGACGCCCGGCAGCGCTCGCTCAAGGCCGAGCTGGAATGGATGGGCCAGAGCCCCCAGGCGCGCCGCACCAAGAGCAAGGCGCGCATCGCGGCCTACGAGGACATGCTGGCCGAAGACCAGAACCAGACGATCGACAAGACGCAGATCGTCATTCCCGCCGGTCCCCGCCTGGGCGATCTGGTGATTCGCGCCGAGGGCCTGTCGAAGGGCTTCGGCGATGCCCTGCTGATCGACAAGCTCGACTTCAACCTGCCGGCCGGCGGCATCGTCGGCGTGATCGGCCCCAACGGTGCCGGCAAGACGACCCTTTTCCGCATGATCACCGGCCAGGAGAAGGCCGACGCCGGCACCTTCGTGGTCGGCTCGACGGTGAAGCTCGGCTACGTCGACCAGTCGCGCGATTCGCTCGCCCCCGACAAGAGCGTCTGGGAGGAGATTTCCGACGGCAACGACATCATCCTGCTGGGCAAGCGCGAGGTGCCCAGCCGCGCTTATTGCGCCAGCTTCAACTTCAAGGGTGCGGACCAGCAGAAGAAGGTCGGCCAGCTCTCGGGTGGCGAGCGCAACCGTGTCCACATGGCGAAGATGCTGAAAAGCGGCGCCAACGTCCTGCTGCTCGACGAACCGACCAACGACCTCGACGTCGACACCCTGCGCGCGGTGGAGGAGGCGCTGGCCGGCTTCGCGGGCTGCGCCGTCATCATCAGCCACGATCGCTGGTTCCTCGACCGCGTCGCCACCCACATCCTTGCCTTCGAGGGCGACAGCCACGTCGAATGGTTCGAAGGCAACTACCAAGACTACGAGGCCGACCGCAAACGCCGGTTCGGCGCCGACGCCGACCAGCCGCACCGCATCAAGTACAAGCCGCTGACCCGGTAGCGGGACAGGCGGGTCCGGCCGGAAACCAGACCCGCGCTCCGACCCGCCGGGAGGCGGGCCGGGTCGTCGCGGTGGTCAGAAATGAACGGCGTTGTCGCGCACGCGGCGGTCGTCGGCGGCGGCCATCATGGCGACGAGACCGCGAATCTCGGTCTTCGCCTTCCAGCCCAGCACCTTCTCGGACTTCGTCGGGTCGCCCAGCAGCAGATCGACCTCGGCCGGCCGGAAGAATTTCGGATCGATCGCCACCACGGTGCGACCGGTCGCCCGATCGACCGCGCGCTCCTCGACGCCCGAGCTCGACCACTCCAGCTTGAACCCGATCGCCTCGGCGGCGAAGCCGATGAACTCGCGCACCGGCGTCGTCTTGCCGGTCGCCAGCACGTAGTCGTCGGGCGCCGCCTGCTGCAGCATCCGCCACATGCCCTCGACATATTCCTCGGCGTAGCCCCAGTCGCGGCGGGCGTCGATGTTGCCGAGCCGCAGCATGTCGGACTTGCCGTGCTTCACCGCCGCCAGGCCATGGGTGATCTTGCGGGTCACGAAGTCGAGCCCGCGCAGGGGCGAATCGTGGTTGAACAGGATGCCCGAGGACAGGTGCATGCCGTAGCTCTCGCGGTAGTTCACCACGTTCCAGTGGGCGTAGAGCTTGGCCACCGCGTAGGGCGAGCGGGGATGGAACGGGGTTTCCTCGTTCTGCGGCACGGTGTGGACCTTGCCGTAGAGCTCCGACGTCGAGGCCTGGTAGAAGCGGATCGACTTGTCGACCACGCGGATCGCCTCGAGCACGCGGGTCACGCCCAGCGCGTCGATCTCCGCGGTGTAGAGCGGCTGCTCGAACGACAGGCCGACGAAACTCTGGGCCGCCAGATTGTAGATCTCGACCGGCCGCACGCGCTCGATCGTGCGCATCACGTTGGGACAGCCGCCAAGATAAGTGAATCTGCCTGACGGTTGGGCTGCGGCGGAGTGACTCGGGCGGACCGGCTTCCGTGACCCGGAGTACTGCCTTAACAGCGAGGGCATGATCGACAGACAGGGCATCTCGCTTCGCTGGGCCGCTGATG
>CAMDVZ010000227.1 GCA_945878895.1 Caenispirillum bisanense
GCGCGACATCGTCGTGCGCGATTGCCGCTTCAGCCACGTCAAAGACAATCCGGTCGAGGCCGAGGACGCCGCGACCAACTGGTGGATCGTCGGAAACGACTTCCACAACTGCCACAAATGGCTGTCGCTTGAGCTGAAGAAGGCGGCGGGAATCTACGTCTTCCGCAACCAGGCCTGGGCGGACGACCGGCCGGGTCCGCCGGAGGACGCGAACGCCAGCGGCGCGGTCTTCAAGTTCTTCAAGAAGGCGGACAAGCCGAAGAAATCGTCGCCACCGATCCACGTCTTCAACAACAGCTGGGCGTTGCGCTCGACCATCGTCGCGGAGGGATTCGTGCGAGGGCTGCGGCACGCGAACAACGCCATCCATGTGTACGGCCCCAAGGACCGGCGCGCGGCGCGCGCCCGGCTTGCGAAGGGCGTTTCGGACCAGCAGGAGCTGGCGGCGATCGACGAACGTCTGGTCCGAGCCTATCGCGAATGGACACCCCTGTTTGGCAGCCGCGACATCGCGGAGCCCCACTGGCCGCAGCCACCGCGCGACTTCACGCGGTTCTGGGAGACGTTCGACATCCACTTCGAGAACGACGTGGTCGGCCGGCCCGATGGCCGGCCGGACATCCGGGCGGCGGGCTATCCGGACATGAAGGCTCGCTGGAAGAGCCCCCGGTTCGTCGCCCCCACCGCCGGCGATACCGCGCTCGCGGCCAACAGTCCTTGCGCGGGTACGTCGACCGCCTACGACGTCGTACTGGTCGACAAGACGGTCGTCGCGCTACCGGCCGGTCTGAACGTCGGCGCCCATCAGGCCGATCCGAAGCCGTTCGACGCGCTGCTGGCACGCGCGCCCGTCGTGGCACCGCTCGCGACGTCCGACGACAGCGGCTGAGGTTTTACGCCCCGACCACCACCTTCTTCGCCAGCAGCGCCGCGATCTCCGCCGCGTCGCAGCCGGCGACGTCGCGCAACACCGCCACCGTGTCCTGGCCGAGCAGCGGCGGCGGCACTTCGGTGCGCACCGGCGTGTCGGACATGCGGTAGACGGTGTCGAGCACGCGGAAATCGCCGATCGCGGGATGGTTCATCGTGCGCACGATGCCGCGCGATCT
This sequence comes from Caenispirillum bisanense, assembly GCA_945878895.1. Taxonomy (GTDB): domain Bacteria; phylum Pseudomonadota; class Alphaproteobacteria; order Reyranellales; family Reyranellaceae; genus CAMDVZ01. The sequence goes on from CAMDVZ010000227.1 coordinate 1,110, forward strand.
GGTCTCCTCGGACTCCAGGGCCTCGCCCAGCGTGCGCACGGGGCCGGCCGGCAGATGGCGCAGCTTTTTCATCCAGTTGGCGCGGGTGTCGGTGGCGAGGATCGCGTTCATCATGTCCAGCAGCACGGCGCGGTTCTTCGTGCGGTCGGGCGGCGTGGCGAAACGCGAATCGGCGATCCATTCGGGATGGCCGAGCGCCGTCGCGGTCTGGCCGAACAGCTTCTGGTTCGACACCGCCATGTAGAGGAGCCCGTCGGCGCAGGTGAAGGCCGCGGTCGGCGTCGAGGTCATGTGGGTGTTGCCGCTGCGCGGCGGCGATTCGCCGGAGCTGAGATAGTAGAGGCCGGCGTTGCCCAGCGCCGCCAGCGCCACGTCGTAAAGCGCCAGATCGATCCGCTGGCCGCGACCGGTGTCGCGCCTTGCGTACAGCGCGGCGAGGATCGCGGTGCTGGCGTGCGCCGAGGTCAGCGTGTCGATCAGCGACAGCGGATGGCGCATCGGCTGGCCATCGGGCTCGCCGGTCAGCGACATCATGCCGGACTCGGCCTGCAGGACGGGATCGAAGCCCGGCCGGTCCGACAGCGGGCCGGTCTGGCCGTAGGCCGACACCGAGAGATAGACCAGTTTCGGGAACGCGGCCGACAGCGAGTCGTAGTCGAGGCCGAAGCGCTTCATCACGCCAGGCCGGAAATTCTCGATCAACACGTCGCAGCGCGCCAGCAACCGCCGCACGATGGCCTGGCCGTCGGCCGTGCCGATATCCAGCGCGACGCTCTTCTTGCCGCGATTGAAGGCGAGGAAGAAATGGCTGTGGACGCCAACGCGCGGCCCCGAATTGCGCCGCGTGTCGTCGCCGCCGTCGGGATCCTCGATCTTGATCACCTCCGCGCCCATGTCGGCCAGCGTCTGGGTACAGTTGGGGCCCGCGATGATGCGCGAGAAGTCGAGCACGCGGATGCCTTCGAGCGGCGGTCTTCCAGACACGGCCATGGTTGAGTCTCCGGCTTGATTGGGTGGTGGGCGGTCAGGCCGCTACGTGGCCGCCGAGGAACATGGCGCGCACCCGGGGATCCTCGATCACGCTGTCGGACGGACCTTCGAGTGCCACCCGCCCCTGCTCCAGCGCGACCGCGAGATGGGAGGCGCGCAAGGCGCTGCGCACGTTCTGCTCGACCATCAGCACCGTGACGCCATGGTCGGTCAGATCGCGCAGCAGGGCGAAGACGTCGGCGACGATCCTGGGCGCGAGCCCGATCGAGGGCTCGTCGATCAGCAGCAGGCGCGGTTCGAGCAGCAAGGCGCGGCCAACCTCCAGCTGCTTCTGCTCGCCGCCCGACAGCGTCGAGGCCTGCGCCTCGATACGCTCGCGCAGGCGCGGAAAGCGTTCCAGCGTCGCTTCCATGCGGCGCGCCCGCAGCGCCGCGTCGCGCAGCACGACGCCGCCCAGTTCCAGGTTCTGGCGTACCGTCATGCGGGGAAACAGGTTGCGGCCCTGCGGCACGAAGACGATGCCGCGCTCCATCCGCGCGCGCGGCGAGAGGCCGTCGATGCGCTCGCCCTCGAACAGGATTTCGCCGCCAGTCGGCCGCACCAGGCCGAACACGGTCTTGAACACCGTCGACTTGCCGGCACCATTGGCGCCGATGAACGTCGTGAGGCGACCGCGTTGGGCGACGAAGTCGATGCCGCGCAGGATCGTCAGGCGGCCATAGCCCGCCACGACGCCGCGCATCTCCAGAACGGGTGCCTCAGACGCCAAGATAGGCCTCCAGCACCGCCGGATCGGCACGGATTTCCTCGGGCTTGCCGACCTTCAACACCCTACCCTCTGCCATCACGAGCACGCGATGGCAGAGCGACATGACGAACTCCATGTTGTGCTCGATCACCACGAAGGTGGCGTCGCGCTCGGCGTTGAGGCGGCGCAGCAGATCGCCCAGCTCGCCGATCAGGCGCGGATTGACGCCCGCCGCCGGCTCGTCGAGGAACACCAGCCGCGGGCGGCCCATGAAGGCCATCGCGATGTCGACCAGCTTCTGCTGGCCATAGCTCAGCGCGCCGGCCTTGAGCGAAGCGACGTGGCCGAGCCCGAACAGGCCGATCATTTCCTCCGCCCGGGCGCCAAGCCCCAGTTCCGGCGCGGCGAACAGACGGCCGGCCAGACTGCCTTCGGCTTCCTGGGCCGCGACGATCAGGTTGTCGCGCACCGACAGGCCGCCGAACACCTGCAAGGTCTGGAACGTGCGCCCGAGGCCCGCGCGCGCCAGCGCCAGCGGCGACCAGCCGGTCACGTCGCGACCATCGAAACGGACATTCCCGGCGGTCGGTTTCGTCTGCCCCAGCACGGCGTTGAACAGGGTCGTCTTGCCGCTGCCGTTGGGTCCGATGACGCCGAGAATTTCGCCCGGCTCGACCTCGAACGAGACGCCATCGACGGCCTTGATGGCACCGTAGGACTTCGCCAGCCCCGCGACGCTCAGCAGGCCGCTCACGTCGCGCGCTCCGCCGGATCGCGCGGCGCGGGTCGCAACAAGGTCGCCACGCGCTCGGGCAAGCCAGCGAGCCCCGTCGGACACCACGCCATCAGCGCGAGCACCAGGGCGCCGAACGCCACCAGATACCAGTCGCCCATGAAGCGCAGCCATTCCGGCAGCAGCACGCCGACGGCCGCGCCCAGCAGCGGCCCGATGAACCGCCCCGAGCCGCCGACGATGACGATCAGCAGCAGGTCGATCGACACCAGCCCGCTGAACATGTGCGGATCGATGTAGCCGATCAGCGGCGCGAAGAAGACGCCCGCGATCCCCGCCAGCGCGCCGCCGATGGCGAAAGCCAGCAGCGTGTAGGCGCGCACGTTCACGCCCAGCGATTCGGCGCGGATCGGATTGTCGCGCAGCGCCGCGAAGGCGCGGCCCCACGGCGAGCGCAGGATCCACCAAGCGATGGCCGCGATCACCGCCAGCACGCCGAGGCAGACATAGGCGTAGGAGAAGGAATCGCGCAGCGACCAGCCGAAAACGACGGGACGCAGGATGCGCTGGATGCCGTAATTGCCGCCGGTCAGCCATTCCTCGTTGCGCATGGCGAGGAACACCAGCGCGTTGAAGCCCAGCGTGGCGAAGGCGAGGTAATGATGCTGCACCCGCAAGGCCGGGAAGCCCAGCGCCAGGCCGACGACGAAGCAGAGCAGCGCGGCGGCCGGAATCGCGGGCCACATCGTCCAGCCGGCCTTGATCGCGAAGGCCGACAGGTAGGCGCCGAAGCCGAGAAAGGCGGCGTGGCCCAAGGACACCTGGCCGGCATAGCCGACCGTCAGGTTGAGGCCGATGCCGGCCGCGGCGATCAGCGCCCAGCGGGCATAGAGGTTGAGGCCGTAGTTGCGCAGGAAGAACGGGAAGGCCAGCAGCACCGCGATCAGCACGAGCACGCCGAGCAGGCGCCAGCGCCCGGCGGTCATACCTTGCGCTCCTCGGACGAGCCGAACAGCCCCTCGGGCCGGAACAGGATGACGACGATCAGCAGGGCGAGAACGAAGCCATCCTTGTAGGAGGCCGACAGATAGGCGCCCGCGAGGTTGGAGAGGACGCCGACGATCAGGCCGCCCCACAGGGCGCCGAGCACCCGGTTGAACCCACCGATGATGGCGGCATAGAAGGCGTAGAGTCCGAGCGATTCGCCCATGTCGAACTTGGCGAGATAGGACGGCGTCACCAGCAGCGCCGCCACCGTCGCCAGCGCGGCGTTGATGCCGAAGGTGTACAGCGCCATGCGGTCGACGTCGATGCCGAGCGACAGCGCGGCGTCGCGGTTCTGCGCCGCTGCCTGCATCTGGCGTCCCGCCAGGGTGTGCGCGAGAAACAGCGACAGACCGCCGATGGCGACGCCCGCCAGCACCAGGGCACCGATATCGGCCAGCGAAAAGCCGACGCCGAGGATGCGGATCGGCTCGACCGGAAACAGGGCGGGAAACGGATGTGCCTCGGCGGAGTAACCCGCCCTGACGCCGTTTTTCATGGCCACCGCCAGCCCGATCGTGGCGATCGCCAGGGTCATGGCGCCCTGCGGCAGGATGGCGTCGACGATCGCGCGCTTGAACAGGCCGCCCATGATCACGACCGCGACGACCAGCGCGATCGCCGCGGCCAGCCACAACGGCAAGTCGAACGCCTTGATCAGCGCCAGCACGACGAAGGCCGGCAGCATGACGAACTCGCCCTGGGCGAAATTGACCGCGTTCGAGGTCTGCCAGAGCAGGGCGAAGCCGATCGCGACCAGCGCGTAGATGGCGCCGGTCGCGAGCCCCGAGACGACGAGCTGGACGAAGTCGATCACTTCTTGCCGAGCGGCGGCAACACCTCGATCACGGTCTGCTTGCCGTTCTTCACTTCCACGAGGAAGCTCTCGCGATCGATGTCGCCCTTGTCGTCGAACGACACGTCCATCAGGATTCCCGGATGGTCCTTGGCCGAGAGTTTCAGCCCCTTCATCGCCGCGGCGAACGCCTTGGGATCGAATTTGCCGAGCTTCTCCGTCACCGCCTTGACGAAGTAGACCGCCGTATAGCCCTTCATGCCGTTGTGGTCGGACGCCGACTTGTATTCGTCCAGATAGCGCTTCGCGAAGGCCTGGATCAGCGGCACCGGCGCGTCGACGGTGAGGCCGACATGGCCGCGCACGCCTTCGGCGGCACCGCCCGCCAACTCGATCACCTTCTGGCCCATGATCGTGGTCTCGCCGACGATCGGCTTGTCGTAGCCCTGCTTGCGCAGCTCGATCAGCAGGCGCGCGGACTCTTCCTCGGTCAGGTAGGCGAACAGGGCGTCGGCGCCGGACTGCTTGGCCCGCACGACGGCGGCGGCGTAGTCGGCGGCTGCCGGCTCCGTGGAGATGTCGGCCACGACGTTGACGCCGCGGGCGGCAAGCTCGCGCTTGACGGCGTCGCGCCCGCCCTTGCCGAAATCGTTGTTGATCCAGACCAGCGCGATGGTCTTGGCCTTCAGGCCATTGGCGATCCACGCCGCCACCTTGGGCATGCCGGTGGCCTGGCTGAACGCGGTGCGGAACAGAAAGGGATTGCCCTGGAGCGTCAGGTCGGCCGCCTCGCCGCCCATGAATTGCGGGATGCCGGCCTGCTCGGCCACCACCATGTTGACCTTGACCGAACCCGAGAACACCGGCCCCAGCATCACGTAGGGCTTCTCGTCGAGCATCTTCTCGGCCAGCGACTTGGCGACGTCGGGCTTGGTCTGGGTGTCGACCGTCGTGATCTCGATCTTGCGTCCGAGGATGCCGCCCTGGGCGTTGATTTCCTTGATCGCGAGGTTGACGCCGTTGCGCCACAGGGTTCCCGCGGTCGTGCCGGGTCCCGACAGTTCGCAGACATTGGTCAGCCTGACGGTCTGCTGACCGAATGACGGCGCCGAAGCCAGCGTGGCGAAAGCCAATGCGACTGTCGCGATGCGAACGATGTTCATCGCAGTTTCCTCCCTGAATTTCCGTTTATTGCTTGTTGAACGTTCGCTCTAGCCGCGCGGACGGCGCGACGCAAGCATGCGCCGCCATTTCGCCCGATTCGCAGGCGATCCTTGCCGTCGGGATAGTCGTCCGGTGTAGGATCGCGCCGGGTCGGGTCGGCAATGGAGCCGCTAATCGTGGACGGGAACACGCTGGTCAGGACGACGCTCGCCGGAGTGCGCCCGCTGGGCGTGCGCGGCGAACCCCTGCACCACGCCCATGCCCAGATCCGCACGGCGATCCGGCGCCGGCTGAGCGACCGGCACGCCGCCCTTCTGGCCGAACCCGAACCACACGATCTCGGCCGCGCGATCGACTGGTACTCGGAGGTTCCCGGCCCGGTCGTCGCGGTCGCCGACCTCGATCCCGCGCGCCGGGCCGTCGTGCTCGAGGAAGTCGCCCACCTGTCGAGCGCCATCGAGGTGCTGGGTGCCCGCCTCGAGGCCGGCGACAGCGGCGAGGCGCGTCTGCTGGGAGCCGCGATCACGCTGGCGACCCGTCGCCCATCCGACGACTACGTCTTCCTCGTCGGCGACCAGCCGGTGATCGTGTGCTGGGGCTACGAGCCCGAAGCCGCCGGGGCAATGCTGCCGCCGCCGTTTCTGCCCGCCGTACCCGCCGGCGGAACCGCCCTGCCCGCGACGGCGGCGATGGCGCCGCTGCCGGTCGGCGGCGGCGTGGCGGTCATGTCGGCCGCCACGGCTTTCCCGTGGATTCGCGCACTGCTGACCGGTTTGCTCGTGCTCCTCGCCGTGCTGGTGGCGTCGTGGTTGCTGCGTGGCTGCGTCCCCGACACGCCCACGGTCAGCATTTTTCGCGAACCCGAACGGCCCGCGTTGGCGATCGCGCCGGGACCGGACCCGCTGGCGCCGGCGACCGCCGGACTGCGGGGCGAGCAGGACCGCGAGCGCGAGTTGCGCGTCGAGCTGGCGTCGCTGGGTGAGCGCTTCCGGCGCGAACTCGAACTCTGCCCGCCGCCCCCCGAACCGCCCAGGGTCGCCGACGCGCCGAAACCGGCCGAAACACCCAAAC
>CAMDVZ010000228.1 GCA_945878895.1 Caenispirillum bisanense
CGCGGCTTCGCCCGAGATGACGAGCAGCTTCGAGCCGGTGCGGCTCGCGTACATCGTGCCGTGCATGCCGTTGGCGGTCGCCGGGCCGCGCCCGATCACCGCGACGCCGAGCTTGCCGGTCGCCCACGCATACCCTTCGGCCATGGCGACGGCGTTGTTCTCGTGGCGGGCGCCATGGAAGCGGATCCCGAAGCCGTCGAGCGCGGTGACGAAGACGGCGGTATCGTCGCTCATCAGGCCGAACACCAGGTCGACACCCAGGGTCTTGAGGTCGTCGGCGAGGACCTGGTAGGTCGGTACCCGCCGCGCGCCGCTATCGTGGCTGGTGTCGCCGCCCATCGCCATTCTCCGCTCGTTGTCGTCGATACGTGTCGCCGCGCGGGCGGTCGGTCAGCTCGCGGCCATCGACGCACCCGCGACGGCGGCCGTCGGCGGCCTCGCGCCGGCCGAGAAGTCGATGCCCTCGTAGCCGCTCGCCGCGACGTGCCTGATCGTGTTCACGTACTTGGGCGCGCCGCCGTTGTAGACGAAGTAGCGGATGCTGCCCTGTTCGTGGCCCGCGACGTTGGAGTTGTAGCCGGTGAACCACGACTTCGCTTTGCGCATCAGCATCGTCGCGTACATCTTGGTGACATGCTCGGTCCAGCGCTTTTCGGCCTCCGGCGTGGCGTCGGCGCGGACGTATCCGCGCTCCCGGACGTGCTTGAGCAGCTCGGTGCACCAGTCGACGCCGGTCTCGATGCCGCGCGGATAGTTGGTCGAGGCCGAGCCGCTCTGGGGGCCGGCGGGCATCACCAGGTTCGGGAAGCCGTTGATCATCATGCCGAGGAAGGTGGACGGGCCGTCGCGCCACTTGTCGCGCAGCGTCTGGCCGCCGATGCCCCGAATGTCCATGTGGTCGAAGGCACCGGTGATGGCGTCGAAACCGGTCGCGTAGACGATGACGTCGAACTCGTGGTCGCCCTCGGTGGTCCGCAGGCCGGTCTCAGTCACCCGCACGATGGGCGTCTCGGAAATGTCGACGAGGCGCACGTTGGGCTGGTTGTAGACCTCGAAATAGCGGGTCTCCATCGGCACCCGCTGGACGCCGAATCCGTGATCGCGCGGGATCAGCTTCTCGGCGGTCGCCGGGTCCTTCACGCGCCGGCGGATGCGGTCGGCGATGTACTCGGACATCTCCGCGTTCGCCTTCTCGTCCATGAAGATTTCGCGGAAGTTCGCCAGCCAGATGCCGAAGCCGGGCTCGTCGTAGAGCTTGTCCCACAGCGCCAGCCGTTCCTCGCGGGAGACATCGTAGAAACCGCGGCGGTCCGGCTCGTGCTCGAAGCCGCCGGGCGTGCGCGCGCAGGTCGCGAAAATCTCGTCGTAGCGAGCGCGAATGGCGGCCATTTCCTCCACGGAAATGGGGCCGTTGTTGAGCGGCGCGCTCCAGTTCGGCCGCCGCTGGAACACGGTCAGCGAGCCAACCTTGTCGCCGATCTCGCCGATCACCTGGATACCGGTGGCACCGGTGCCGATCACCGCGACTTTCTTGCCGGTCAGGTCCAGCGGCTCGTGCGGCCAGTAAAACGTGTGGAAGGAGCGCCCCTTGAAGTCGTCCATCCCTTCGTAGCGCGGCAGGGTCGGCGTCGAGAGCAGCCCGAGCGCCATCACGACGAACCGGCAGGTAATCTCGCGACCATCGGCGATCCGCAGGCGCCAGAGATTCGCCGTCTCGTCGAAGTGGGCCGCCTCGACGGTGCAATTGAACTGCATGTGGCGGCGCAGGTCGAACTTGTCGGCGACATGGTTCAGGTAGCGCAGATTTTCGGGCTGGCCCGAGAAGCGCTCCTTCCAGTGCCATTCCGCGAGCAGCTCCTTCGAGAAGGAATAGCCGTAGGTGAAGCTCTCGGAGTCGAAGCGGGCGCCGGGATAGCGGTTCCAGTACCAGGTACCGCCGAGATCGGGGGCGGCGTCGAGCACGGTGGCGTCGATCCCGAGATCGACCAGGCGCTTGATCTGGTAGATGCCACCCACGCCGGCGCCGATCACGACGACCTCGTGGTGCGATCCGCTCTTGCCCATCGTGCTTCGCTCCCGTTCAGGTTCTCTGGCGATCCGCTGCATGCCCGTCCTTGTATGGACGATTGTCCCGGCGTCGGGAACGAGGGCAACGCGTCGTCCGACGCAGACTACAAATCCGCCCGCGACCAGGCGACTGTCCCGCCCTGCATGGCTGCCCCGCCGCCATCGCTTCCGGCGTCCTCGACTTGACGACCCGGCACCGACGCGGCACGCCGGTGATCGACGATCATCGACCGGAGAACACGCGATGTCCGACCTGATCACGCACGAGGCTTTCGTGCCCTCGGCCATGCCCGGCGTCTCGCTCTACGTCCGCGAGAAGCATCCCGCCGGCATGACCCGCTTCACGCCGGGACGGACGGTCCTGTTCGTGCATGGCGCGACCTATCCGGCCGAGACGGCGTTCGATCTCGCGCTCGACGGCTTCAGCTGGATGGATTTCATCGCCAGCCGCGGCTTCGATGTTTTCCTGCTCGACGTCAGGGGCTATGGCCGCTCGACGCGTCCGCCGGCGATGGACGCCCCGGCCGACGCCAATCCGCCCTTCGCCAGCACCGCCGATGCCCGCGCCGACGTCGGCGCCGTTGCCGCCTGGATCCGCCAGCGCCGCGGCCTCGACCGGCTGTGCCTGATCGGCTGGTCGTGGGGCTGCGCGACGATGGGCAGCTTCGCCGCCGAGCATCCCGACCTCGTGGAACGGCTGGTCCTGTTCGCGCCGGGCTGGGTCCGCGAGGGCGCCTCGGCGGCCGATCCCGGCGGCCCGCTCGGCGCGTGGCGCGGCGTGTCGCGGGAATCCGCGCTCGCCCGCTGGCTGAACGGCGTGCCCGACGACAAGCGCGCCACGTTGATTCCGCCGGGCTGGTTCGACAGTTGGGCCGACGCCACCTTCGCCACCGATCCGGCCGGCGCGGCGATGCGTCCGCCGGTACTGCGGGCGCCCAACGGCGTGGTACGCGACAGCCGCGACTACTGGTCGGCCGGCCGCGCGATCTACGATCCCGCCGGCATCGTCGCGCCAACCATGATCGCGGTCGGCGAGTGGGACCACGACACGCCGCCGGCGCTGGGGCTGAAACTGTTCTCGCTGCTGGCGAACGCGCGCGAGAAGCGCTTCGCGCTGCTGGGCGAGACCACCCACACCGCCCTGATGGAACGCAACCGCCTGGCCCTGTTCGAACAGGTGCAACTGTTCCTCGAAGGCGGGCTCGCCGGCTGACGGGAAGTCTCGACGACGCCCGCGGCTCAGTCCGGCTTCACCGTCACGCCGGCCATTTTCTCGAACACCTTCACGATCACCGCGCCGTCCTGCTTGTTCAGTCCCTGGGCGCGGGCCATCTGGTAGACCTGCTGCGTCAGGTTAGCGAGCAGCAGCGGCACGCCCAGGCGCTTGGCGAACGCGGTTTCCAGTTCCTGGTCCTTGTAGGAAATGTCGATCGTGCCGCCGGGTTCGAAGTCGCCTGCGAGGATGCGGGGCACGCGCAGCTCCCACGCAGCACTGGCGCCGGTCGAAACACGTACCACCTCGTAGATCGCGCGCGGATCGAGCCCCGCCTTGACGCCCAGCACCAGCGCCTCGGCCACCGCCACGGTGTTGACCTGGACCAGCATGTTGTTGACCAGCTTCATGGCGAGACCGCTGCCCAGCGGCCCGACATGGAAGGACCGGTTGCCGATCGCCCCGAACAGATCCTCGCAGGCCGCGAACACCGCGGGCTCGCCACCGACGATCACCGACAACTCGCCCGACCGCGCGCGTCCGGTGCCGCCGCTCACCGGCGCGTCCAGCATCGCGATGCCGCGCGCCGCGAGGCGTTCGGCGATGGCACGCGCGGCGAACGGGTCGATGGTCGACATGCACAGCACGACGTGACCGGAGCCGGCGCCGTCGACGATACCGCGCGGGCCGAGAATCACCGACTCCGCCTGCGCGGTGGTCTCGACGATGACGATGGTGCGCGTCACCGCCGCCGCGACCTGCTCGGCGGAGCCGGCGACCTCTGCCCCCGCCGCTTTCAGCGGCTCGGTCTTCGCCGCGTCGATGTCGTGCACCACGAGCGCGAACCCGGCTTTCGCCAGGTTTAGCGCCATCGGCCCGCCCATCGCCCCCAGTCCGATGAAACCCACCTTGCCGGCCATGCCCGCCTCCTCGCCTCTCGACGCCGCGTGGCTAGACACCGCCGGTCACGTCGATGGTGATGCCGGTAACGAAGTCGGCATCGGACGACGCGAGAAAGCAGATCACGTTGGCCTGGTCGACCGCCTCGGCGACGCGGCGCAGCGGCGTGCGTTCGATCTCCTCGGCCTGGGAGCCCTGGGAGCGCTTTTCCCAGTGCGGCCGGATGCGCTCGGTCAAGGTCACGCTCGGCGCGATCGCGTTGACGTTGATGCCGTCGGGGCCTAGCTCGTGGGCCAGCTTGCGCGTGAAAGCGACGATGCCGCCTTTCGCCGCGGCATAGGCGCTCGAACTGTTGGCGCTCAGGCCGCGCCCGGCGATCGACGCCAGGTTGACGATCTTGCCGGCGCGCCGCCGTCGCATGCCGGGAATCACGGCGTGGGTGAACAGGAACGTGCCGTCGAGATTGAAGGCGATCAGCTTCTGCCAGTCGGCAAGCGTCAGCTCTTCGGTCCGGGCGGCCGGCTTGTCGATCACCGTGCTGCCACCGACCGCGTTCACCAGGATGTCGATGCCGCCGTGGTCGCGCTCGATCTCGGCCACGGCGGCGTCGACCTGGGCTGCATCCAGCGCATCGACCAGCCTGCCCTCGACCTTGCCGCCGCCCAGCCGCAAAGCCGGCACCGCCTCGTCCAGCCTGCCGCGGTGATTGTCGATGGCGATCACCGTGGCGCCTTCGCGCGCCATGATCGCCGCCGTGGCGCGGCCGATGCCATTGGCCGCCGCGGTGATCAGCGCCACCTTGCCTCGAAACCGCATGTTCGCCTCCACAGTTCGTCGTTCCACATCGACGCGATTGTGAGGCAGGCACGGGGCGAGTCAATCGCGGCGGCGACGCGTCACGGGGCGTCGGAGAACGGAAATGCCCACCCGGTCGGCCCGCCGGGCCGTCGCCTCAGACGATCCTCCGGGCGCGCAGATCGGCGATTTCGGCGGCGTCGTAGCCGAGCTCGCCCAACACGACGTCGTTGTACTCGCCCAGCCTGGGCGCGATACCGGGCTTCGCGGGCGTCTCGGAGAATTGCCACGGCGAACCATGCACCTTCAGACGCTTGCCGTGTTCGGGATAATCGACCTCGGTGACGTAGCCATTGGCGAGCACGTCGGGATCGCTGGCGGCTTCCAACAGCGTGTTGATCGGCGCCGAAACGATGTCGGCCGCCCGCAGCCGCGCCACCCAGTCGTCCCGCGATCCGGTCGCGAAGAGTGCGTCGAGCAGCGCCAGCAGTTCCGTACGCTTCCCGTCGTTGTCGACGATCACGCCGAGATCGCCGAAGCCGGCCGCCTCCAGTCGCGCCCGGAAGCCCAGCGCCGTCATGGCGTCGCTCCAGTTCTCGGGGCCGGTGAGCTGGAAGACGAACGGCTTGCCCGCGCCATCGTCGAAGCTGGCGCTGATGCCTGGCCGTTGCGCCGTGCCGGTGACGCGCGCCTGGCCGGTCACCGGGTTGGCATTGCGCCACATCGCCGTCGTGAGCGTCCAGCCCATCAGGCGTATCTGCCCACCGAGCAGGGAAAGATCGACCTTCTGGCCCGCGCCGGTGGTGCGCGCATGGGTGAGCGCCGCCAGCGCGCCGCCGAACGCCAGAATCGCGCAGGTCTCGTCGGCCACCGACACCACGCCCGTGCGCAGCTTCTGCCCAGGCATCGAATAGGCTTCGGCGATGCCGCCCAGCGCCTGGGCCATGGAGTCGGTGCCGGGCAGGTCGGCGTGCGGCCCCAGCGCGCCGTAGCCGGAGATCGAGACGTAGACCAGCTTCGGATTGATCGCGCGCAGTGCCTCGTAGCCGAAGCCGTTCTTCTCGGCCGCACCGGGGCGGAAGTTCTGGCCGAAAATATCGGCCCGGGCGACCAGCCGGTGCAGGATCGCGCGCCCCTCCGGCGTCTTCAGGTCCAGCGTGACGCTCCTGACGCCGCGGTTATTGGTTTCGAAGAAGGTGCTCGGCATGCCCGGCAGCACCGTCATCCGGCGCGAGGGATCGCCGCCGTTGGGCGTCTCGATCTTGATCACCTCGGCACCGAGATCCGCCATCAGCATCCAGGGCACGGTGCCGGCCTGGGCGGTGGAACAGGCGACGACCCTGACGCCGTGCAGGGGGCCGTGTGGCTGGGTCATCCGCGATCCCTCCCCGTTAGCGCTTCGTCGACCCAACGGTCGGCATGCGGTAGCGGTCGGCGGGATCCTTCCAGCCCTTGAAGTCCGGCTTGCGCTTTTCGGCGAAGGCCGCCCGCGATTCCATCAGGTCGTTCTTGTCGCCGTGATCGTGCAGGGCAGCCGCCAGCGCCTGCATGTCGGCGGATGGCGCCGGGCGCATCTGGCGCATCATGTGGACGGTGTTGACGCGCGAGGCCGGCGGCAGGGTCAGCAGATGCTCGGCCATCGACAGCGCCGTCGGCATCAGCTGGTCGGGCTCGACCAGGCGGTTGACGAAGCCGATCTCGTGGAACCGCTCGGCGGTGAAACGGAACCCGAGCGCCATCTCCATGGCGATCGGATAGGGCAGGTTGGCGATGTGGCCGTGATTGTAGCCACCCAGCAGCCAGCGCTTGGCTTCCGACACCTCGAACACCGCGCCACGCACCGCCACGCGCAGGTCGGTGCGCTCGACCAGCATGAAACCGCCACCCATCGCGAAACCGTTGATCGCCGCGATCACCGGCTTTTCGAGCGTGCCCTCCATGAAGGGATCCTCGGTCGCGGGCCGGCGGCCGCCGGGCGCGCCGTCCTTCAGCGACTCCTTCATGTCCTCGCCGGCGCAGAAGCCACGGCCGGCACCGGTGAAGATCGCCACCTCGAGCCCCTCGTCCTTCCGAAACCCGGCCCACGTCTCGGCCAGCGCCGTCCTCATCTCGTGGTTCAGCGCGTTGAGGCGGTCCGGGCGGTTCATCCGCACCACCAGGATCTGGCCGTGACGTTCGGTCTCGACGACGCTCATTGATTGCTCCCCTCCGATCGGAGGGCGCAGGCTAGCAGACCGGGCGGGCCGGACGCACGCCCGGACATCGACCGCCACGCCCCAACGCTCATGTCGGCCATGCAATGGCGTCCGGAGAGCAACGACGACGAGGGTAATGGCGGAGGGAAAGGTCCTGGGATCCAACGCTCTCTGCGTAGCGGCGCGGGGCGCTTCGGGAGGCTGCGGAACCCTGCGCGGGCGCAATTTACACCTCAGCGCACATTGGTCTGTTGCTGGCGTGTGGTGTCGCGGGGCCGGTGGCTGCCGGGCCGTTCGATGATGGGGTCGCGGCGTTCGACCGCAAGGACTACGCGACGGCGCTGCGGTTATGGCGCCCGCTCGCCGCGCAGGGAGACGCCTTCGCCCAGTACTTTCTGGGCGTCATGTACGAACATGGCCTCGGCGTTCCGCAGGACTACGTGACTGCCCACATGTGGTTC
>CAMDVZ010000229.1 GCA_945878895.1 Caenispirillum bisanense
GGCCCTCGGCCACGACCAGGTCCGCGACGGCGCCGCCCGTGCCCGCTCGCTCGGCGTCGATCTTGTCGTGTCCTCTCCCCTCACCCGCGCCATCCAGACCGGCATCGGCATGTTCGGCGCGGCGCGCCATCTGCTGATCGAGGCGGGGCACACCGAGCATGTCGTGGCGAGTTGCGACGTGGGGCGACCGACCAGCGTGCTCAAGACCGAGTACGACCATCTCGACTTCGACCATCTCGACGAAACCTGGTGGCCGCAGGGGCCGCTGGACGAACTCGGCATTCCCATCGAATCCGTCGAGGACTGCCTGCGCCGCGTCGCCTCGTTCAAGGCGTGGCTGGCGGCGCGCCCCGAGGACGCCATCGCCGTGGTCGGCCATTCCGCGTTCTTCTGGCACTTCACCGGCGGACGGCGTTTCGCCAATTGCGAAATCGTCGAATGGTCGCTTGGCCAGGCACGCGAATTGCCAGAGAGTAACTGAGCGTCGCGGTCGGGCGGCGACACGGGGAAACCGCTTCATGACCTGGTCGATCATCGCCCGCGACCCCGCTTCGGGACGCACGGGCATCGCCGTGGCGACGCGCTTCTTCGCGGTCGGCGCCCGCGTGCCCTATGGCGATCCCGCCGCCGGCGCGCTCTGCACCCAGGCACTGGTCAATCCGCTCTACGGTCCACGCGGCCTCGCCTTGTTGCGCGCGGGCGTGCCGGCCGCCGACGTGGTCGCGATCCTGACGGCTGCCGACGATGGCCGCGATCATCGTCAGCTGCACGTCGTGGACACGTTCGGCCGTTTCGCCGCCCATACCGGCCAGCAATGCGTCGACTGGTGCGGTCATCTCGCGCGCGCCGACATCTCGGTCGCCGGCAACATGCTGACCGGACCGCGGGTAATCGAGGACACCGCGGCGGCCTATCGCGACAACATGGCGCTGCCGCTGGCGCGACGCCTGATCGCGGCGCTGAAGGCCGGCGAGGCGGCCGGTGGCGACAAGCGCGGCAAGCAGTCCGCCGCCCTCGTGATCTGGGGCCGCGAGGAGTATTCCGATCTCGACCTGCGGGTCGACGACCATGCCGATCCGCTGGCGGAACTGACCCGCCTCGAAGCCGTGAGCCGCGAGCGCTGGGTCCATTTCCGCAAGTTCCTGCCGACCCGCGCCAATCCCGCCGGCGTTTACGACCGGGCCGGAATCGATGCCGGCATCGCCGCCTCCGTCGCCGCCGGAGACGACGCGCCGTGACCACGCCGCTGCTCGCGGTCGAGGATCTCCGGGTGCGCTTCGCGGGCGACCGCGGCCGCGAGACGCTGGCGGTCGACGGCGTCGGCTTCGAGATCCACGCCGGCCGGACCCTGGGCATCGTCGGCGAATCCGGCTGCGGCAAGAGCGTGACGTCGCTGGCGGTGATGGGGCTGCTGCCGAAGCCCTCGGCGCGCGTCTCGGGCAGCGTGCGTTTCGAGGGCGTCGAACTGCTGTCGATGGCCGACCGCGACCTGCGCGACCTGCGCGGCGACCGGCTGGCGATGATCTTCCAGGAGCCGATGACGTCGCTCAATCCGAGCTACACGATCGGCGACCAGATCGCGGAGGCGGTGATGCGCCACCGCGGCGCCGACCGGCGCAAGGCGCGCGACCATGCCATCGAGATGCTGCGGCGCGTGCGCATTCCCTCGCCCGAACGGCGGGTCGACGATTACCCGCACCGCCTCTCGGGCGGCATGCGCCAGCGCGCCATGATCGCGATGGCGCTGGCGTGCGATCCCAAGCTGCTCATCGCCGACGAACCCACCACCGCGCTCGACGTCACCATCCAGGCCCAGATTCTCGACCTGATGCGCGCGCTGCGTCGCGAGAGCGGCGCCGCCATCGTGCTGGTCACCCACGACCTCGGGGTCGTCGCCGAAGTCGCCGACGACGTTCTCGTCATGTACGCCGGCCAGGTCGTCGAACGCGCGCCGGTCGCCGAAATCTTCGCCCGCCCGCAGCATCCCTACACCGTCGGACTGCTGGGCTCGTTGCCGCGCATGGACCGCCGCCAGGACCGACTCGCGGCCATCGAGGGCCAGGTGCCGAACATGTCGGCGCCGCAGACCGGCTGCCGGTTCGCCGATCGCTGTCCTTTCGCGATCGCCGCCTGCCGACACGACGTGCCGCCGCTCGCCGCCGCCGGCCCCGGTCACCTCACGCGCTGCTTGCGCGCGCCGCTCGAAAGCCTCGCGGCATGAGCGCGCCGCTGCTCGAACTCCGGGGCGTCGCCCGCCGGTTCGTCGCCCGCCGCGACGTGTTCGGCCGCGCGACCGCCACCGTGAAGGCGGTCGATGGCGTCGACCTCGCGTTGCGCGCGGGCGAAACGCTGGCGCTGGTGGGCGAATCCGGCTGCGGCAAGTCCACGGTCGGTCGCCTGGCGTTGCGCCTGATCGAGCCCAGCGAGGGCGTCGTGCGCTTCGAGGGCAGCGATCTGGCGAGCCTCGGCGAGCGCGGGCTGCGCGGCTTTCGGCGCCACGCCCAGCTGATCTTCCAGGACCCCTATGCCTCGCTCAATCCGCGCATGACGGTGGGCGACATGCTGGCCGAGCCGCTGGCGCTGCACGACATCGCGGCATCGGGCCAGCGCGCCGCGCGGGTGGGCGACCTGTTGTCGCTGGTTGGCTTGCGGCCGGAGTTCGCGCAGCGTTACGCGCACGAATTTTCCGGCGGCCAGCGCCAGCGCATCGCCATCGCGCGCGCCATCGCGGTCGAACCGAAGCTGATCGTCTGCGACGAGCCGGTATCGGCGCTCGACGTGTCGATCCGCGCCCAGGTGATCAACCTGCTGCGCGACCTGCAGAAGCGGCTGGGTCTGGCCTACGTCTTCATCTCGCACGATCTGGCCGTCGTGAAGCACATCGCCGACCGGGTCGCGGTGATGTATCTCGGGCGCATCGTGGAACTGGCCGATACCGAGACGCTGTTCGCGGACCCGCGCCATCCCTACACGCGCGCGCTGCTGTCGGCGATTCCGGTGCCCGAGCCCGGCTTGCGCCGCAACCGCCGCATTCTCGATGGCGACGTGCCGAGCCCGATCGATCCGCCGCCGGGCTGCCATCTCCACACCCGCTGCCCGCACGCGGTCGACCAATGCCGGCGCGACCGCCCGGCGCTCGAAACCGTCACGCCCGGACGCGAGGTCGCCTGCCACCTCTGGCGCGACCTGCCGCCCGCCCGCGATTCGTTGCCGCGCGAAAGCGCGCCCGATCCGGTGCTCGCCAAACTGCAGGCCGCCTTCGTCGCGGCGGGAAGCGTCGCGTGAAGCGCGTTGTCGTTCAAATCCCGCCGCGTCCCTCGCTCCGGCGTTCGGATATGCTCGCATCCAGGGCGCAGGGCAATCGAGTGAACGTCGTTCCGGCTCCCGAGCAGGCGTCGGGTCGATGGAAACCGTGCCGATGTCGCACCGTCCGGGAGCGCGCCACGCCGATGGCGCTCATGGCGAGCGTCCTCGATGGCCCACGCGACGGCGAAGATGCGCCACTGGAGTGGCGCGCTCCCGGATTTTGCCGTTTTGGCGAGGTTTCACCGGTTCGAAACCGCGTCGATGTCGCCGCGCCACCTTCACCCGAGGGTCCTGATCCAGGGCACGCCATGGCTTTCCCATCTCCCTCGTCTTCGGGCGAAGATGGGAAGAGTCGAGGCCGGAGCATGTCCTCGCCGCGTCTGAGTCCACCACCACGCACGGGAGAAAACCCATGACGACTCGATGGAAGAGCCTGATCACCGGCATGGCGACGGCGCTGCTCGCGGCGCTGCCGGCGGCGGCCCAGACCAACCTGCGCATCGGCCTCGCCGAGGATCCCGACGTGCTCGATCCGACGCTGGCGCGCACCTATGTCGGACGCATCGTGTTCGCCTCGATCTGCGACAAGCTGTTCGACATCGACGACAAGCTGAATCCGATACCGCAACTGGCGCTGTCCCACGAGACGTCGGCCGACGGCAAGACGGTGACGATCAAGTTGCGGCCGGGCGTGACGTTCCACGACGGCGAGAAGTTCGACGCCGAGGCGGCGAAGTTCAGTCTCGATCGCCACCGCACCATGCAGGGGTCGTTCCGGCGGCCGGAGCTGGCGCAGGTCGAGTCGGTCGACGTGGTCGATCCGCTCACCATCAAGCTGGGTTTGAAGGCGCCGTTCTCGCCGCTGATCGCCCAGCTGACCGATCGCGCCGGCATGATGGTGTCGCCCAAGGCGGCGAAGGAGGCCGGCGACAAGTTCGGCCTCAAACCGGTTTGCGCCGGACCCTACCGCTTCGTCGAGCGGGTCCAGCAGGACCGCATCGTGGTCGAGAAATTCAAGGACTACTGGAACAAGGACAATGTCCACATCGATCGCGTCACCTATCTGCCGATCGTCGACTCGACGGTGCGGCTGGCCAATCTGCGCTCGGGCGCGCTCGACCTCGTGGAGCGGCCGCTGGCGACCGACATCGCCGCCATCCGCGCGATCCCCAAGGTCAAGCTCGTGACCGCCGTGGAGATCGGCTACCAGGGCCTCAGCATCAATCTCGGCAACGGCCCCGCCGCCTCGACGCCGTTGGCCAAGGACGCCCGCGTGCGCAAGGCGCTCGAACTGGCGCTCGACCGCGAGGCGCTGAACCAGGTGGCGTTCAACGGCGAGTTCGTCGTCGGCAACCAGTGGGTCAGCCCGCAGCACCCCTACTACCAGCAGGCCGTGCCGGTTCCGAAGCGCGACGTGGCGCGCGCGCAGGCCCTGCTCAAGGAGGCCGGCGTGACCGGCCGCATCGCCGTCGACTTCATGGTGCCGAACAATCCCGAGACGCGGCAGGTGGCGGAGCTGATCCAGTCGATGGTCGTGGAGGCCGGCTTCGACATGAAGATCCGGGTCACCGAGTTCGCGACCTCGCTGAAGCAGGCCGAGGACGGCGCTTTCCAGGCCTTCCTGATCGGCTGGTCGGGCCGCACCGACCCCGACGGCAACATCTACGTCTTCGCCGCCTGCAACGCGCCCCAGAACAACTCGAAGTACTGCGATCCGAAGACCGACGCCGACCTGAACGGCGCGCGCGAGAAGAGCGACCCGGCCGCCCGCAAGGCGATCTACGAGGGCGTGGCCAAGCGCATGATCGGCGCCAACGAGGGCCACGTCGTCTATCTCTATCATCGCCGGGTGCTGATGGCGCATGTCGAGCGACTCGAGGGCTTTCGCCAGCTGCCCGACGGGCTGGTGCGCGTCGTCGGCCTCAGGCTGAAATAGGCCCGCGGTTCGCGCGCCGGTTCGCCCCATGGTCAATTTCCTCGCCCGCCGCCTGCTGCAGCTGATCCCGACGCTGTTCTTCGTGTCGGTGATCGTCTTCGGCTTGCAACAATTGCTGCCGGGCGACCCCGCCCTGGTCATGGCGGGCGAGGAGCGCGACCCCGAGGTGCTGGAGCAGATCCGCCGCCAGTACCGGCTCGACCAGCCGATCCCGATCCAGTACGCGTACTGGCTCAAGGGCGTCCTCTCGGGCGATCTCGGCGAATCGATGCGCCTGAAGGCACCGGTCGCTGCACTCGTCCTTGAGAAGCTGCCGGTCACCGCGCAGCTGGCGCTGATGGCCATCGTCGTGGCGCTAGTGGTCGGGGTCGGTGCCGGGATCGTCTCGGCGGTGAAGCGCGACACCGCGTGGGACTACGGCGCGAATCTCTTCGCGCTGTGGGGCATCAGCATGCCCAATTTCTGGCTCGGCATCCTGATGATCTTCCTGTTCTCGGTGCATCTGGGCTGGCTGCCGGCCTCGGGCTACGTGAGCCTGCGCGAGGACTGGCGCGCCAGCCTCGCCACCACGATCATGCCTGCCTTCGTGCTCGGCAACGCGCTGGCGGGCGTCCTGATGCGCCACACGCGAGGCGCCATGTTGCAGGTGTTGACCAGCGACTACGTGCGCACCGCCCGCGCCAAGGGGCTGCTGGAGCGCGTCGTGATTCTCAAGCACGCCATGCGCAACGCGCTGACGCCCGTCATCACGCTGGGCGCGCTGGAGCTGGGTACGTTGCTGTCGGGCGCGGTGCTGACCGAGCAGATTTTCACCATCCCCGGCTTCGGCAAGCTGATCGTCGATGCCGTGTTCAACCGCGACTACGCCGTCGTGCAGGGCGTCGTGCTGGTGACGGCCACCGCCTACATCGTGCTCAATCTGCTCGCCGACGTCGCCTACCTGCTCGTCAATCCCCGGCTGAGGGATTGATGCGATGACAAGCCAGAGCGCGATCGCGGGCGCCGCCGTCGCCACCATCGATTCACGCGAGACCCCCGCCCGGCGCGCGTGGCGGCGGCTGCGGCGACGCAAGGGCGCGATGGTCGGACTCGCCATCGTCGCGACGTTGATCGCGATGGCGGTGCTGGCGCCGTGGATCGCGCCCTACGACCCGATCAAGCAGAGCTGGTTGCTGGTGCGCAAGGCACCCTCGCTGGCGCACTGGCTGGGTACCGACGAGGTCGGCCGCGACATCCTCTCGCGCGTGATCTGGGGCGCGCGCGCCTCGCTGTCGGCGGGCCTGGTGTCGGTCGGCATCGCGCTCGGCATCGGCGTGCCGCTCGGCCTCGTGGCGGGCTATCTCGGTGGCTGGGTCGACGCGGTGCTGGGCCGGGTCGTCGACGCCATGCTGGCGATGCCGTTCCTGATCCTCGCCATCGCGCTGGCGGCCTTCCTGGGGCCCAGCCTCGGCAACGCCATGATCGCCATCGGCGTGACCGCGACACCGGTCTTCATCCGCCTCACCCGCGGCCAGGTCATGCAGGTGAAGGTCGAGGACTATGTCGAGGCCGCGCGCGCCGTCGGCAATCCGCGCTGGCGGATCGCCGCCCGCCACATCCTGCCCAACATCCTGCCGCCGCTGATGGTGCAGGCGACGCTGGCCATCGCCGGCGCCATCATCGCGGAGGCCAGCCTGTCCTTCCTCGGCCTTGGCCAGCAACCGCCGGCGCCCTCGTGGGGCAGCATGCTCAACAGCGCCCAGCGCTTTCTCGGCAACGCGCCGTGGATGGCGATCTGGCCCGGCCTCGCCATCTTCGTCGCGGTGCTGTCGTTCAACCTGCTGGGCGATGGCCTGCGCGACGCGCTCGACCCGAAGGAGACGCGGTAGATCATGGACAGCCAGACCATGCGGGCGGCCGTGGCCGACAACCCCGCCCGCGACCGGTTCGAACTGGCGGTCGGCGGCACGGTCGCCTTCGTCGACTACCGCCGCTCCGGCGATGTCCTGATCGTGCCCCATACCGAAGTGCCGCGCGCGCTCGAAGGCCGGGGCGTCGGCACCGCGCTGGTGCTGGGCACGCTCGACCGCGTCCGCGAAGCCGGCCGCAAGGTCTCGCCGCGCTGCGGGTTCTTCGCCCGCGTGGTGATGCGCCATCCCGACCAGCGCGACCTGCTGGCATGACGACCGCGGCCATGTCAACGCAAAGTTAAAATGTCCCCTGTTTGTCCAAAGTTGGAATGTCCCCTTTGGGCATAGTCGGAGGGGGTGGGTAACGCTCGCTCGCGCGCTCCCCAATCAAGCGCCGTAGCGGGCGAGCGTTATCCACGCCCGTGGGCGGGAGGCTGGCGGCGAGGATGGCGTCGAGCCTGGCGGGCAGGGTCTTGCCGTCTTCGGCCGGCGC
>CAMDVZ010000230.1 GCA_945878895.1 Caenispirillum bisanense
GCCGGTTTTGCCGCACATATCCCGCCATGAAGGGCTATTTCGGCATCGGCGTCGACGGCGTCAGCAAGGCGATGAACGTGGGGACGCTGTTCCGCACCGCGCATGCGTTCGGCGCCGGGTTCGTGTTCACGGTCAACGCGCAGTACCGGCAGCGCGAGGGCAAGCTCGCCGACACCTCCGACACGCCGGGGTCGGTACCGACCTACCATTTCGACACCGCCGAGGCGCTCAGCCTGCCCGAGGGCTGCGTGCTGGTGGGGATCGAGATTTCCGCCGACGCCGTCGAGCTGCCGAGCTTCCGCCACCCGCGCCAGGCCGCCTACATCCTGGGGTCGGAGCGCGAGGGCTTGTTCCCGCAAACCAAAGTACCCGCGGCCCCGCCATTCCCGGTAGAGTGACCTCCGAAGACTTTCCGCGAGGACCGCGCAATGACGGACGCCGAAACGGATGCGACGGCGATCACGATCGTCGCGGAGATCGCGGCGAAAATCACCTTCGCGACCCACCAGTCCAACATCCCGCTGATCGCCGATCTCGTGATCCGCAATGGCGGCACCGCCGACCTCGACGGCCTGAGGCTGACGATGCGCGCGACGCCGCCGGTCGTGGCCGAGCGTGTCTGGCCGATCGACCGGCTGTCGGCGGGCACGGAACTGCGGATACGCGACCGCGGCGTGGCGCTGGCGGGTGGCCTGCTGGCCGAGTTGTCGGAGCGGATGCGCGCGGATGTCGTGTTCGAACTCGCGCGCGGCGACACGCGGCTGGCGAGCAGGTCGTTCGAACTGACGGCGTTGGCGCGCAACGAGTGGGGCGGCAGCGCCCACATGCCCGAGCTGCTCGCCGCGTTCTCGATGCCCAACGATCCAGCCGTGCAGCGACTGCTGAAAGAAGCGTCGAGCGTCCTCGAACGGGCCGGCAAGGAGTCCTCGCTGGAGGGCTACCAGGCGAAATCGCGCAGCCGTTGCTGGGAGATCGTGGCGGCGATCTGGGCCGCCGTCGCGGCGCGGCGGCTCACCTACGCCGAGCCGCCGGCCAGCTTCGAGCGACAGGGCCAGAAAATCCGCACGCCCGGCGCCATCGAGGAGCAGGGCCTCGCGACCTGCCTCGACACCGCGCTGTTGTTCGCCGCGGCGATCGAGCAGGCCGGCCTCAACGCGGTCGTCGCCTTCACGAAGGGGCACGCCTTCTGCGGCGCGTGGCTGCAACCGCAAACGCTGGAGTCGCTGACGTCCGACGACGTGATGGATTTGCGCAAGGCCGTCGACGCCAGGGAACTCGTGCTGTTCGAAACGACGATGGCGACCGGCCCGCATCCCGTTCCCTTCAACAAGGCGGTCGACGCGGCGCGGAGCCGGATCGCCGAGGATCGCGAAGCCGAGTTCGTCTACGCGGTCGATATCAAGCAGGCGCGTGGTCGCCAGATCACGCCGTTGCCGTCCCTCGTGCCGACTTTGGCGGCACCGGGTGCAGGCGCCGAAATCGAGGCCGAAGTG
Source organism: Caenispirillum bisanense (assembly GCA_945878895.1). GTDB lineage: Bacteria > Pseudomonadota > Alphaproteobacteria > Reyranellales > Reyranellaceae > CAMDVZ01. Next base: position 1,494 of record CAMDVZ010000230.1, read on the forward strand.
GCCGTCCTTCCGGCGCTCGACCCGACGCCCGACTTGCCCGGCTTCGACCTCGGCACGGAACCGACACCTGAGCCGGATACGCCGGCAACGCGCGTCGAAGCCTGGAAGCGCAAGCTGCTCGATCTCACGAAGCGCAACCGGTTGCTCAACCTCAAACCGTCCGCGACCGCGATCCCGATCTTCTGTCCCGACACCGGCAAGCTGGAGGACAGGCTCGCCGACGACCGGAAACTGACGCCGGTGCCGAACGAAACCCGCGTGGCCGGCGACGGGCGGCCCGACGCCGAGCTCTACAAACTACGCACCGGCGACGACCTCTCCATCCGGATCGCGATGGATGCGCTGGAGCGGGACCAGATCGTCTCGCCATTGTCGGCCAAGGAGCTCGAGAGCGGACTGCTGCAACTTTACCGGAAGGCCCGCACCGATCTGGAGGAGGGCGGCGCCAACACGCTGTTCTTGGCGCTGGGCATGCTGCGCTGGCGGCCGCGCGGCGAGGAGACGAGAAACTTCCGCGCCCCCCTGCTGCTGGTGCCGGTCAAGCTCGAACGCCGCGGCGCGACCTCGAAACTGCGCCTGTCGCGACACGACGACGAGGCGGTGTTCAATCTGACCCTGATCGAGATGTTGCGTCAGGATTTCGGCATCGCGATCCCGGAGCTGCTCGGCAAGCTGCCCGAGGACGCGACCGGCATCGACACGGCCCGCGTCTGGGCGATCGTGCGCGGCAAGGTCCGCGACGTGCCGGGTTTCGAGGTCGTCGAGGAAGCCGTGCTGAGCACCTTCTCCTTCGCCAAATACCTGATGTGGAAGGATATCGCGGACAATACAGAGGCGCTCAAAGCGAATGCCTTCGTGCGGCACCTGGTCGAAACACCCGACAAGGCCTACGGTGGATCCAGCGTCTTTCTGCCGCCCGCCGAGATCGACGCCAGGGTACGGCCCGCCGACCTGTTCATGCCGCTGAACGCCGACAGCTCGCAGATGGTGGCCGTCCACGCCTCCGGGCTGGGCGGCGATTTCGTGCTCGAAGGACCACCGGGCACGGGCAAGTCCGAGACCATCGGCAACATCATCGCGCACAACCTGGCGCTGGGACGGCGGGTGCTGTTCGTTTCCGAGAAGATGGCGGCGCTGGAAGTGGTGTTCCGGCGTCTGCGGGACCGGGGGCTGGGCGACTTTTGCCTGGAGCTGCACTCCAACCGCTCCAACAAACGCGAGGTCGTCAAACAGCTCGGCGACGCGTGGACGACGCGGCGCGAAAAATCGGCCGCCGACTGGCACGCGCAAGCGGCCGGGCTCGAAGCGCGGCGAGACGAACTCAACGGACTGGTCGACGCGCTGCACCGGCCTGGCCAGGCGGGGATCAGCCCGCGGCGCGCGATGGGCCGCGTTGTCCGGTTCGACGCGGCCCCCAAGGTGAAACTCGGCTGGGGACCGGACCCCGACCGCGACGACCGCGCCGGATCGCCCGCCGGGCTGGAGGAATTGAACGGGATCGCCCACGAGCTCGGCCAACGTTTTGCCGAACTGGTGCCCGAGGACATCGAAGCGCTGGCCGGCGTGGGCGCGACGGCATGGTCGTTCCAGTGGCGCGACCGAATGATCGCGGAAAGCCGGGTCTTGCTGTCGGCCATCGAGTCGGCCGCCACCGCGACGCGCGACTTCGCGACCCGCGTCGGGTTGAAAGCCGATCCCGGCCGCCTCGACGGACTGCGGCATCTGGCAGGATTGGCGGCCACTATCCCCGACGTCGCCGGCTTCGACGTCGGTTTCGGGCTGGAGGCCGACGCGGGCGATACGTTCCCGGCTTTCGAGGCCGCGCTGGGGCTGCTGGAACGCTATCGCGAGACGCGCGCGAGCCTGTCGACGCCCCACCCCGACGACCGGGTCGCGACAGCACCGGTCGAGGCTTGGACGACGCGCTGGTCGACGGCCAACGCCAGCGTCTGGCCGCTCCGCTCCTTCCGTCGCTGGCGCTTCGCCAAGGCGATGACGGCTCATTTCGGATCGGGCGGACCGTCTCGTCCCGACCGGGACCTCCCCGTCGTTGGAACGCTGCGGACGCTGCGCGTCGAAATGGAGGCGTCCGCGCGCAAACTTCCGGCGGGCACGTTGTGGCTGGGTCTCGACAGCGACACCGCCCGTTGCCGCGCCTCGATCGCGGCCGCCCGCCGGCTGCGCGAGGCGGCACTCCGGCTGGCGGCCGGTGGCACCGATTGGCCCGAGACCAGGGAGGCCGTGCGACGGACCTTCGTGGACGGACGCGACATGTTGGCACCGGGCCTCGGCATTGCCGACGCGGGCACCGCCCTCGGTGCGTCGGTCGACGCGCTGGAGCGCGCCTGGGCGGCGTTCCGCGAGCGCGCCGCGATGGCGGTGGCGCGGGAGCCGACCCTGGCGGAGCTCGCCGCGCTGGCCCGCGCCGTCGTCGAACGCGAGGCACGCCTGAAGGTCTGGTGCGACTGGATCGAGATCAAACGCCTCGCGGAGTCCCGCGGACTGTCCGCTCTGGTCGACGCGCTCGAGGGCGGGTCCGTCGGACACGAGCACGCGGCGGCCGCGTTCGAGACGGCCTATTGCCGTTGGCTCGCGCCGCGCCTCGTGGACCAACGCGAGCCGTTGCGACGCTTCTCGGCCGTCCGGCACGAGGATGCGATCGCCTCTTTCCGGGCCCTCGACAAGGAGGTGGCCGACCTCACGGCCACCTACATCCGCGCCAGACGGTCTGGCGACGTTCCCGGCGCGGACCATCCAGATCCGCCGCCCGGCTTCGCGATCCTGCGCCGCGAGATGCAGAAGAAGATGCGGCACAAGGCCGTGCGCCAGCTGGTCGGCGAGATGGGCGAGGCATTGCTAGCCTTGACGCCCTGTCTGTTGATGAGCCCGTTGTCGATCGCCCAGTTCTTCCCGGCGCAGAAGGCCCTTTTCGATCTCGTGGTGTTCGACGAAGCCTCGCAGATCACGGTCTGGGACGCGGTGGGCGCCATCGCGCGCGGCAAGAACGTGGTGATCGTCGGCGATCCCAAACAGATGCCGCCGACCAGCTTTTTCGACAAGTCGGCGTCGGGCGAGGACGACGGCGGCGACGGCCCCGACGATCTCGAGAGCGTGCTCGACGAGGCGCTGTCGGCGGGCCTGCGCTGGCATCGCCTGACCGGTCACTACCGCAGCAAGCACGAGAGCCTGATCGCCTTCTCCAACAACGCCTACTACGACAACCAGCTCGTCACGTTCCCGGCCGCCGAGACGCGCGCGTCGGCCGTGAGTCTGCGCCGGGTCGAGGGCGTCTATGGACGCAGCGAGAGCCGCACCAACCCGATCGAGGCGCAGGCGGTGGTGGCCGAGATCGTGCGCCGTCTGCGCGATCCATCGTTGTCTCGACACAGCATCGGCGTCGTCACCCTGAATTCGGAGCAGCAACGCCTGGTCGAGGACCTTCTCGACAAGGAGCGGCGCGCCGACATCGATCTCGAACCCTTCTTCGGCGACACCGCGGCCGAGCCGGTGTTCGTGAAGAACCTTGAGACCGTGCAGGGCGACCAGCGCGACGTGATCCTGCTCAGCGTCGGTTATGGCCCCACGACGCCGGGCGACAAGACCATGTCGATGAATTTCGGCCCACTCAACCGCACCGGCGGCGAGCGGCGTCTGAACGTGGCGATCACGCGGGCGACCACCGAGGTGGTCGTCTTCGCCAGCTTCGATGCCTCGATGATCGACCTGACGCGCACCTCGGCGAAGGCCGTGCACGACCTGAAGCGCTATCTCGATTTCGCCCAGCGCGGTCCGGTCGCGCTCGCCGAGGCGGTCCGCTCGGTCGGCGGCGGCGACCAGTACGATTCGGATTTCGAGATGATGGTGGCCGAGGGACTGCGCAAGAAAGGCTGGACGGTGCACACGCAGATCGGCGTGTCCAAATTCCGGGTCGATCTCGGCATCGTGCATCCGGACGCGCCGGGTCGCTATCTGGCCGGTGTCGAGTGCGACGGCGCGACCTATCACGCGTCCCCGACCGCGCGCGACCGCGACCGGGTCCGCCACGTCATCCTCGAAAGCCTCGGCTGGAACCTGCTGCGTCTGTGGTCGACCGACTATTTCCTCGCGGCCGGTCCCGCGCTCGACAAACTCGACGCCGGTCTGAACGCCCTGCTCGACAAGGACCGGGCGGCCGCGAAGGAACGCGAGTCGACGGATGCTTCGGAGCAGACGGCAACCATCGTGGCCAACCCGGCGTCTCCCGACGAAAGAGGCGAAGCCACCGACGCGTCGCCAACGCCGGCAACAATCGAGGACGCTCCGGTCCCGACCGAAGCTTCCGGCGATGGTGGCTCGCGACCGCCGATGCCGGGATTTTCCGAATCTCCGACGCCGCTGTTCCGGGAATCCGGCGCGGTGCTCGGCCCCACCCTCGACGCCGAGATCGCGCCCGACCGGTTCCACGAGCCCGGCTACGATCGCGTCGTCGCGCGTCTCGCGGGATCGATTATCGACGCGCAAGGTCCGGTCACGTTCAGGCATCTCGCCGAACAGATCGCCCGGACCCACGGCTTCCTGCGCACCGGCTCGGCGATCAACCAGCGTGTCTGGGCGGTGGCGCAACGGCTGCGCCGGGTCGAGTCCACGCCGGACGGCCACAAGGTGTTCTGGCCAGACGGCATTGAACCGAAGCGTTCGATTCCGTTCCGGGGATCGGGTTCCGTCGAGCGGGCATGGACGGACGTGCCTTACCCCGAGCGCCTCGGTCTTGCCGAGGCGGTGCTGGCGGAAGCCAGCGCCGATCCCGCCGCGCTCATGGCGCGACAAATCGGGCTTGGCCGCCTGTCCGCCAAAACGAGGCTGGAGCTCGAAGAACTCCTCGCCCTCGCCGCGAAGAGCGGCGGGATCGGATAGCGGTCCGACGCGCCGCGCCGCAGGGTTGTTGCCCGGCACCACTCCATCGACGACTGGCCAGACCATCTGGAGGCGGCGGCCACGGCATATCCGCACGACGTCGCCCGCGAGCCCGAGCGGCACGCCCCCGACGCACGTTCGCGCTTCGGGTCGTCCGTCGAGTCCCGGCATCCGCCCACGACTTATCCTCACAAATATGATCAAGTATGATCCACCGATGTTCGCGAAAGGAAGCCCTCCATGGCCGGAATCGAACGGCTGACCATCACCCTGCCGACCGACATGGAGAAATTCGTCAAGGGCGCGGTTGCCGACGGCGACTACGCCTCGACGAGCGAGGTCGTGCGCGCGGCGTTGCGCGACTGGAAGACCAAACGCGCGCTGCAATTGGGCGAACTCGCCGCGCTCAAGGCCGACATCGACAAGGGCCTCGCCGACGTCGCGGCAGGTCGCGTCAAGGCCTTCGATCGCGCCCGCATCGTCGAACGGGGGAGGAAGCTCTTGGCGGCCCGCTCGTCGTCCACCTGACCGACGCGGCGGAGGCCGATCTCGCCGAAATCTGGGTCCATGTCGCCACCGAGGCGTCGGAAGACGTCGCGACGCGCGTGCTCGCCCGGTTCGACGCCGCCGGCGAGCGGCTTCCGCGGTTTCCACTGTCGGGGCCGTCGCGGGAGTACTTCGCCGCGGGACTGCGCGCGACGTTCGCGGGCGACCACGCGATCTACTGTCTGGTCTCCGAAACCCGAATCACGATCACGCGGGTACTGCACGGCGCGCGGGACACCATGGCGATCGCGGCGCGAGGCGACCTCGTCTGATCGTCGGCTCGACGCGCGCCCCCTCCACCCGCGATTGACGGTGGCACCGCCGCCGGTTTTGCCGCACATATCCCGCCATGAAGGGCTATTTCGGCATCGGCGTCGACGGCGTCAGCAAGGCGATGAACGTGGGGACGCTGTTCCGCACGGCGCATGCGTTCGGCGCCGGGTTCGTGTTCACCGTCAATGCACAATACAAGCAGCGCGAGGGCAAGCTGGCGGATACCTCCGACACGCCGGGATCGGTGCCGACCTACCATTTCGAGACCGCCGAGGCGCTCAGCCTGCCCGAGGGCTGCGTGCTGGTGGGGGTGGAGATTTCCGCCGACGCCGTCGAACTGCCGAGCTTCCGCCACCCGCGCCAGGCCGCCTACATCCTGGGGTCGGAGCGCGAGGGCTTGTCGGCCGCCGTGCA
>CAMDVZ010000231.1 GCA_945878895.1 Caenispirillum bisanense
GAGGCGGTCGCTGGCAACTCGGCATGCTGGAAGCTGCGCGCCAGACCCGCGCGAGAGAGTGCCGCTGGCGACGCGCGGACAACGTCGATACCGCCGAACGTCAGCCGGCCCGAATCGGCGCGGACGATCCCGCTCAGCGCGTTCACCAGCGTGGTCTTGCCCGACCCGTTGGGACCGATCAGCGCCACCGCCTCGCCGGGCGCGAGGGCGAGCGATACGTCGTCGAGCGCCACGACACCGCCGAAGCGCTTCGACGCATGCTCGACGCGCAGCGACCAGTCTTCCCAGACACGCGCCGATGGCAGGGCCGTCGGCGCGACAGCCTGCCCCCGGGGAACCGGGGCGACGCGCGACGCGAGCCGCGCCACCAGGTTCGCCAACCCTTCGGGCAGCACGACCACGACCAGCAACGTCAGCAAGCCGAACGCGATCAGGTGGCGGTTCTCGAGGAACCGGAACCATTCCGGCGCGAACACGAGCAGGATGGCCCCCAGCGCCGCGCCCAGCGGGTGGCGCCTGCCGCCAAGCACGGTGGCGATCAGACAACCGACCATGAGCGGAAAATCAGCAAGATCGGGCGACACGACTCCGACGACGTGAACCTGGATGGCGCCCGCGAGACCTGCCAGTCCCGCGCCGGCGACGAACGCCGCGAACCGCAGCGATGCCACGTCGATGCCGACGCTCGCTGCCGCCAGCGGATGCTCGCGCGCCATGTCGATCGCGGTCCCGGCCAGCCCGCGTCGCCAGCGCAGGCTGAGCCACCCGACGACCGCCACGAGCGACCAGACGAACAGCACCGCGGGCCAACCGCGTCCGATCCCGACGCCCAGCGGCGCGAGCCCGGGAATGCCCGCGAGGCCGTTGGCGCCACCGGTCAGGCCTTCGAGATTGACGATGGCGAGATGGACGAGCTGCGCCAGCGCCAGGGTCGCCAGCGCGAAGTAGTGCGTCTCCAGCCGCAGCACGATCCAGCCGACCGCCGCCGCCGGCAAGGCCGCCGCCAGCATGCCCGCCGGCAACGACAGCGCGGCCCCCCACGACGTCGAGAGCGTCAGCAATGCCGCGGCATAGCCACCGATGCCGAACAGCGCTCCCTGCGCCAGCGACAAGGCGCCCAGATGACCGAATACGAGCTGATAGCCGAGCACCATCAGCGCCTGCGTGCCCGCCAGCGTCGCCAGTCGCAGCGTGTAGGAATCGCCGGTCACCCAAAGCGCCGCGCCCCCGACGAGCGCGAGCAGCGCCGCCGGCACGATCTCCCGCTTCGCCGTCACGTGCGTCGCCCGGCGGGCTCGCCGAACAGACCTTGCGGGCGCAGCAGCAGCACGCCCAGCACCGCGACGTAGAGCGATGCCTGCGCCCACACTGGCGAGATGGCGGCCGAGACGCCTGTCTCGAACAAGGCGATCAGGAGCGCGCCCGCCAGGGCGCCCGGCACGCTGCCCCAGCCGCCGATCACGACCGCGACATAGGCCTTCAGCATGTAGCCGGCGCCGTTGCCCGACACGACTAGATAGGAATGCCCCAGCAGCGCGCCGGCAAGGCCGGCCAGGCCACCGCCCAGCGCGAAGGCCGCCACGATCATCGGCGTGGCGCGAATGCCGATGGCGCGCGCCATGTCGCGATCCTGCGCGACGGCCCGGAACCGGCGCCCCAGTTGCGTTCGTTCCAGCAGCAACCAGACGCCGGCCAGGGCAGCCAGCGCGACGCCGGTCATCGCCAACGCCTGCCCGTCGACGACGATGCCGCCGATGGTGGGCGAGGCGCCTTGCCACAACGCCGGCGCCGAGCGTGGCTCGGGGCCGAAGAACGCCGTCGCGGATTGTTCGAACACCGCCGCCAAGGCGATGGTGGCCACGAACACCGACGCCGGTGGCCGGTCGCGCAGCGGCAGGAAACCGGCCGCCGCGACCACCAGCCCGACCGCCGCGCCGCACAGCATGACGCCCGGCAGCAGCACGAAAAGCGGCAACGAAGGCCCGAACGCGGTCGCCAGGACGACCGACGCGACGCCGCCCAGCATGACGCCGTCGCCATGGGCGAAATTCACCGCGCCCGCGGCGTTCAGCACCAGCACGAAACCCAGCGCCACCAGCGCATAGGCGGCACCGAGCGCGAGCGCGTTGGGAAGCAGTTGCAGGACGATCATCGACGGCGCACGGACACGGCTGCTCTCCTTCGCGGCCGACTATAGGGACGCCGGCCGGCCGCGTCATGGCGCGCGACGCGGTGCCGGATTGACTCCGGCGAACACCTCGCCCACATCCGGCGCCGATGGCTTCCCCTTCCACTTTTCCATCCCCGGCCGAGCGCGCCATCGGTCGCTGGCTTGTCGTCGTCGCGGCGATGATCTTCGCGATGATGGTGCTGGGCGCGTTGACGCGCCTGACCGAGTCGGGCCTCTCGATGGTCGAGTGGCGACCGGCAACCGGCTGGCTGCCGCCGCTATCGAACGCGGCCTGGCAGGCCGAACTGGCGAAGTATGCGCAGTCCCCGCAGGGACGCCTGATCAACGCCGGCATGACGGTCGAGCAGTTCAAGTCGATCTTCTGGCTGGAATACCTGCATCGTCTGTGGGGCCGCCTGATCGGGCTGGCTTTCGCCCTCCCGATGGCGTGGTTTTTCGTGCGTGGCATGGTGCCGGGCTGGCTCAAGCCACGGCTGGTGGCGCTGTTGGCGCTGGGCGGCCTGCAGGGCGCGGTCGGCTGGATCATGGTCGAAAGCGGCCTGCGCGACATGCCGGCCGTCAGCCACTACAGGCTGGCGCTGCATCTGGTGCTGGCGGTCGGGCTCTATGCCTGGATCGTCTGGCTCGCCCTGACGTTGCTGCGCCCGGCACTGCGGCCCTCGGCGGCGGACCGGACGGTCGCGATCTGGACGCGGGCGCTGATCGCCGGACTGGTGGTCGTGCTGACATGGGGCGCGTTCGTCGCCGGCCTGCGCGCCGGCCAGGTCCACACCACCTTCCCGACCATGTCCGGATACTGGCTGCCGCCGGGACTGTTCGACCTCGCGCCGGTCTGGCGCAACCTCCTCGAGACCCAGGCGGGCGTCCAGTTCGCGCACCGCTGGCTGGCGACGGGGCTGCTGCTGGGCTGCCTCGGGCTCTGGCTGGTGGCCCGCCGCGATGGCGTGAGCGCGAGCGTTCGCGGTGCCGCCGGCATGGCTGCCGGCATGGCCGCGCTGCAGTTCGGTCTCGGCGTCGCGACCATCGTGAGCGGCGCCCAGATCACGTTGGCGAGCCTCCACCAGGCAGGCGCGGTCCTGCTGCTCACGACCCTCGTTCTGGCCCTGCGCCGGTCGGTCTCGCGCCGGCATCCGTGACACCGGCGGGACTCTCCCCCTGCCGGCCGGTTTGAGGTAATCTATGGCCGAGCCCGCCCCCTCGGGATCGCGACAATGAAACAAGACAAGATCGGCGCGGCACCACCCGACCACAACGACGCGGACACCGGTCTGGTCGCGGCCGTGCATTCGCGCCCGCTGCGCGCCATGAAGCCGCCGCGCGAGCCGCTGCCGCCGACCGATCGCCAGCGTGGCAGGCGCTTCCTCGGCGCGGCCGCGGCAATCGTGATCGCCACGTCGGCGACCTGGTGGTGGGTCTGGCCGCCGGCAGATCCTGCCCCTCCCGCGTCGTCGCCGACTGCATTGACCATCGCACCGCCGGTATCGCTGCCCGATCCCGCGGTGGCAGCCGATACCACGGTCTCGCGGCCACCGGTCGGCGCGTTGGTGGCCCAGGCACCGGCCGGGCCAGCGCCCGACGTCGCGGCGCCGAAAGCCGCTCCCGGAACGTCGCCGCCGACGCCGGCATCGCCGGCCGTTCCTCCGGTTTCCGTTGCCGAACCCAAGGTCGCGCCACCGGCTCCATCGCCACCCCCCGCGCCCTCGCGCGCCGTCGTGGAAGCCAAACCGACACCAACGACACCGCCTTCTCCGGCCACCGCGACGCCAACGGCCGCGCCGCCCGTCCAGCCCGCGCCGCCGGCCGGCAGCATCAATCCCGGCTTCGGCGTGGCGCCGTTGACGGCAACCACCGACGTCCCGCCACCCGGACCGGACGTCGGGGAGCTGCGCTCGAAGGCCAACGCCGGCGACGTCGCGGCCATGGAGGAGCTGGCGCGCGTGTTGATCGCGTCGATCGACGGCGCGCGACCGGGCGCCGAGCGCGACGGCATATCGACCGAAGGCGCGCGATGGCTGATCGCCGCGGCCGACCGCGGCGCGCCGCGCGCGATGTTCAACGCCGGGGTCATGTACGACAACGGCTTCACGGTGCCCCGCGATACCGCCAGGGCCATCGAGTGGTACGAAAAGGCCGCCGCCGCCGGCGTGCCGATGGCGCGTCACAACCTGGCCCTTGCCTACACCGAGGGCCAGGGGCGTCCGCTCGATCCGGTCAAGGGCTTCGCGATGATGCGCGAGACCGCGCGTCAGGGTCTGCCGCAATCGATGTTGGCGCTGGCCGCCATGTTCGAGGGCGGCGCCGGTACCGGCAAGGACATGGCCGCGGCGCTGGTCTGGTACGCCATGGCCGCGCAGTTCGAGCGCGCCAACGCCGGCGCCGAGACGGACGTGTTCAAGGTGTCCTCGCGCAAGGCCGGCGAACTCCAGGCGAAGCTCGGGCCGCCCGAGATGCAGCGGGCCCGGGCGATGGGCGAGGCCGAGTACAAGACCATCGTCGCCGCCGTCCGCGCCGCGGCACGTTTCGATGGACCGGCTCCGGCATCCCGCCCGCCGGCCAAACCCGCACCGGCCGAAGCAAACGCACCACCAACCGCGCCGACTCCGCCGGCAAAGCCGACAGCCGCCGACACCAGGGCTCCGCCCGCAGCTGCCGACGCACCGCCTGCCGCGCCGACCTCGCCCCCAACCAGGCCGGCGCCGGTTGACGCAAAGGCCGTTCCCATCGCCCCCGACAAAGCGCCACCACCTCCGGCGTCGCCACCGACAAAACCCGCGCCGGCGGAAGCCAAGGCTCTGCCTTCGGCTACCGACAAGGCGCCACCCGCCGCACCGACTTCGCCCCCGGCCAAGCCGGCACCCCCCGAGGCCAGGACACCGTCGGCGACCGCCGACAAGGCGGCACCTGTCGCGCCAGTCCCGCCGCCAGCGGCCAAATCGGCGCCGACCGAAGCCAGGGCGCCATCCACTCCACCGGACAAGGCGCCGCCGACGGTCGTCGACAGGTCGCTGGTCGCCCCATCGCCACCGTCCACGCCAGGCGTCCTCCCGCTCGAGGAGAAAGTCGTCAAACCGGTCGGTCCGGGCGATGAGTTGCGCGAGGTGCAGCGGATGCTGGCGACGTTGCATTTCTACGACGGAAAACCCGACGGCAAGACGGGTCCCGCGACCCGCCGCGCGATTCGCGACTTCCAGAAAACCGCCGGTCTCAGGCAAACCGGCGAAGTATCGCGCGAACTGTACGACGCACTGCGCGAACTGGCCCCCAACCCGGCGGCGCCGGCCGGCAACTGACCGGCGTCAGAGCAGGCGACCGGCGGCGCACCACCAGGCGGGATGGCGCGCCGCGAGATCGGCGCGGGCCCGTTCGGCCGTCGCGAAATCGTCGTACAACGCGAAGCAGGTCGCGCCGCTGCCGCTCATCGCGGCCACGCGCGCGTATTCGGTCGCCGCGAGCGCGTCTAGCACGTCGCCGATGGCGGGCGCCAGTCGCCGCGCCGCGGCGGTCAGGTCGTTGCCGCGCGCCGCGATGGCGCGACCCAGCACAGCGCAATCGTCGAACCGGTCCTCGATCGTCGACGCGGCCGAATACGCCTCGCCGCCGCGCGACGCCGCGAAGTCGGCGAATACCGCCGGTGTCGGCAGCGGCGGGCCCGGATTGACCAGCAGGACGCCGCAACGGGGCAATGGCGCGACGGCAGCCAGAATCTCGCCGACGCCCGAGACACGCATGGCGCGGCCGGCCAGACACATCGGTAGGTCGGCGCCCAGCGTCGCCGCGATGTCGAACAGCTCTTCCTGCGGCAACGCGACCCGCCACAGATCGACGAGGGCAAGCAGCGTCGCCGCCGCGTCGGCAGAACCGCCGCCGATACCCGACGCGACAGGCAGGTTCTTGGTCAGGTGGATCGCCGCGCGCGGCGACACGCCGGCACGGCCCGCCAGCGCCCTGGCGGCGCGCGACACCAGATTGTCCGCGGGATCGGTGCCTGCGAGCGCTGCCGCGAAGGGGCCGTCGATGGTCAAGCGGAGATCGGAAGCGGGCTCGACCGCGACGCGGTCGGCGACGTCGCAGAAGGCGACCAGCGAATCGAGCAGATGGTAGCCGTCGGCGCGGCGGCCGACGACGCGCAGATCAAGATTCAGCTTGGCGGGCGCGGCGCGGACGATCGTCGGGTCCATGGTCGGGCCGGACGCGTGGCGATGGCGGTCGACCACGCGCGCGGCGCGGCGATCAGGGCTTCGCCGGCTTGCCGTCGGCGGGCGTGGCCGCGGGCAACACCGGCGGCTGGTCGAGATCCGCCGTCAACCCTTCCTTGAGACGCCGTTCGATCATGATCACGCGGTCGGGCTCGGGCTTCTGCCGCAACGCGCGTTCCCACTGGAAGGTGGCCTCGCGCTTGCGCCCGACATGCCAGTAGGCATCGCCGAGATGTTCCACGATAGTCGGATCGTCCGCCTTGAGCTGGATCGCCCGCTCGAGATACTCGACCGCCTTGTCGTACTGCCCGAGCCGGTAATAGGCCCAACCAATGGAATCGGTGATGGCGCCGTCGTCGGGACGCGCCTCGACCGCGCGACGCAACATGTCGAGCGCCTGGTCGAGCTTCACGCCATGATCGACCCACGTGTAGCCGAGATAGTTCAGCACGTAGGGCTGCTCGGGCGACAGCTCCAGCGCCTTGAGGAAGTCGGCTTCGGCCTTGGGCCAGTCCTTGACCCGCTCGTGCGCGATGCCGCGGCCATAGAATAGCGGCCAGTGGCGCTTCTCGACCTGCTTGATGCGCCGGGCCGCGTCGTCGAGCTGCACGATGGCGTCGGCGTAGCGCTTCTGGTTGCTCAGCAGATCGCCCAACGACCACACCGCGTCGATGCGCTCGGGCCGCTCGGCCGACAGGGTACGCAGTGCCTTGATCGAGTCCTCGACCCGGTCGATCTCGGCCAGCGCGAGCGCCGATAGTATGCGCGCCCGCCACTTCATCGGCGAGCGCGACTCGACGGCGTCGTAGTTCTCGATCGCCTTGGAAGTCTGCCCGAGCGCCTCGTGCAGCTCGGCCGCGAGCAGGCGGGCGCTGTCGAGACCGGGCCGCAGTTCCAGCGCCAGCCGCATGAACATCAGCGCCCGTTCCTCGACCCGCTCGACGCGCATGCCGCCGGCGCCGCCGACGCCGCCGCCCGAGCCGTAGATGAACGCGCCGACGTCGAACAGGACTTCCGCCACCATGTCGGTCGGCGAGGGCGGCCGGGCGGCGAGGTCCTTCACCAGCGCCGGATCGATCAACACCGACTCGGCCTGGGTCTCGCCATATCTCTTGAGCAGCGTGGCCGCCTCGTCGGCCTTGCCATGGCGGGCCAGCAGGCCCGCGAGCAACACGACCGGTCGCAGTGGCGT
>CAMDVZ010000232.1 GCA_945878895.1 Caenispirillum bisanense
TCCGCGCTCGTGTAGTCGTCTCGCGTGATCGGAAGTCCCGCGCCCATCGATGCCTCCACCATGTGATTCGTCGCACCGCGGCATTGATTCGGAATTTGGCCGCGCTGGGAATCCCTAAATGGAGTCAGCCGCTACGTAGGCTGGTATCAGTATCCGCGTGAACACGTCCCGTACGTCCGGCGACATATTGCCATCGGCGTGCGTGCACTCCGCGATCGACAGAACGGATGTGTAGATGTCGATCTCGCCGTCGCGTCGCGCTTCGAGCAACTTCCTGACGTACCAGACGTCGGCGTCGCGTTCGCCGGGCAACCGCCCGACCGCTTGCTTCGCCATGTCGATGAAGCAACAGGCGTCGAGATAGATGCGCGGGTTAGTCGCCATGGTCGCGCACGGTCTCCAGGAATTTCGTGGTCGACAGGTCGCCGGTCAGAGTCGGGGCGCTGCCGAAAAACCGGTCGAACTCGTCTTCCGTCAGCGCCTTGGCAACGTCGATCCGCTCGACCCGGATTTCCTCGATCGTGCGCGTGGCGCGCCCGAGCTTCATGTGTCCGAGCACGTGAACAACCGCCCGACGGTCCTTGAGCAGCGTCGCGATCTCGCGGTATTGCCCGTCGGAGTAGAAGCATTTGACCAGCGTGTCCGACGAAAATTCACGCAACTGGAAAAATGGATCGGCCGCCTCCTTGAACAGAGCGTGCACGATTCCCTGTATCGATCCGTAGCTCGGGACCGGCGCTTCGATGGTCTGCCGGATCCGGGCGGCGTTGCGGTAGTCGATGCGCTTCCATTTTTCGGGAGCGACGCCTGTGGCGCCGTAAATGCCAACGCCGACGACCTCGTCCGGGTCGAGAAACTGTCCGATTCTGCCGTACTCGAGCAGCGTGGCATCGCTGACGATTCCGTTCGTTCCGTCGGAATCCGGATCGAAATCCGTGATGAACTCGACGGCATGGTTGAAGTTGCGAAACGCAGCCTCCGTCACGTCGCCCTGGAAGGCGGCATCCCAGCTAACCGAGCCGTTCTTGAAGTTGACGGCCAGCCATTCGCCCTTCTTGACCTCGAGCTGCAAATCTGCCGCCAGGGCGCGCAGGAACCGCTCGAACTGGCGCGCGACATCGCCAAGCTTGTCGAGCGGGGCGCCGGTTCGCCCCTTGTTCAGTTCAACGCGTATCCTGATCTGCGCCATGACCGTCCCATGCCGCCCGCGGCGGCGGCGGCGGATTTTACGCCGTCAATCGTGGGTCGTCCAACGGCAACCGGACGAATGGCGGCGGCGCGGCTCGCCCGCCGATCACCGACACCGCATCCGCGCGATCGCCATCAATCGATCACGCGGCGGTCTTGTCCTCGCCGGCGCGGATCAGCGATTCGGCCGGAATGCCGAGGCCGACGTGCAGGCGCCACGCCATCCGCAAGGTCAGCGGACGCTTGCGCCCGAGGATTTCGTAGACGCGGTTGCGGCCGCCGATGAAGGGCACCAGGTCGGCGGCGGCGAGGCCATTTTGCTCCATGTGGAAACGGATCGCCTCGACCGGATCGGGCGGCGGCATCGGATCGTGGATCGCTTCCCACGCCTCGACCAGGGTCGCCAGGACGTCCAGCCGGTCGCCATCGGGCGTGCCACGCCGCGCGTCCATCAGCCCCTCGATTTCGCGCAACGCGCGACGATGGTCGCGCGCCGTGCGCACCGGGAACACCGTCACGGTGCCGGCGTTCGCTGGGCTAGACGGTTTGCGCGTCGATGACGTCGTATCGCGCGTGCGTGCCGATGAAACGGACATAGACCACCCCGTAGTCGTCGTTGATCCTGACCACCAGCCGGTACTTGTTGCCGGCGATGTTGAAGACGACACGCCCCTCCCGGAGAATGCTGGCGTTGCGCAAGCTCGGTTTCACGGCGGCCGGATTCACCCAGTCCGCCGCCTTCGCGACCCGATACCAGGCCATCAGCGGCTCGAACGCGTCCACGTAGCGCGGATCGCGTCCGAAACGTTTCAGGGTGCCGGGCGCGATGATGCGCATGCGGTCAGTCTACCATGGTCCCGATTTGGGACAAGAGAGTATGGGGCATGAGCGCCGGGATGGTCGACTGGGTCGCCGCCTGCCTTTCATGTCCGGCTTCCGCGGCTTCGGCGGAGAGGCTGGGCGAGGCGAGTTCGAGCACGAAATGTCCAGAACGACGCTACGCGTCCGGTTCTGGCGCCTATGCCTCCTCGCCCACCCTCTCTCCGGTTCGCACGCAATCGGAGGGAGGGCGGGGCATGCGACGACACGGTCCGCCGTATCCCTGCGCCCATGGGCGCGCCCTGACTCGGGAACACGACCTCGGCACGATTTCCACCGGCGCGGGAACTGCTCTATCGTGGGTCGAGGGAGTGCCGATGCGCAACGTCTTCGATCAGTACAGCCAGCCCGAGAACCGCGTGACCCACGCCCTGACGACGGCGCTGCACGAGGATCCGGCGTTGTTGCGGGCGTTCCTCGTGGACATCGCGCGCTGCGCACCGCCCGGCAACGCCGGTCCGCTGGCCGTCTTCGCGCAAACCGCTCCCGGCGAACCGGAACCGCCGGAGCAGGACGACGACACGGGCAGGGGCATCCCCGACGCCTGGATCACGGGCGGCGAGGACTGGTGCCTGCTGATCGAGAACAAGGTGACGGCGACGCCCGACCGCGACCAGTTGCTACGCCACCTCGCCACCGCCAAGCGGCGTGGTTACGCCTCGCCGAACGCTTTGCTGGTGACGATTCTACCACCACCGGCCGATCTTCCCGGGCAAGTGCGGGTCGTCTACTGGCGCGACGTCTATCGCTGGCTGGTCGCGCGGACTCCGGGCAGCGACTGGGCCGGGCGCGTCGTGGCCTATCTCGAACAGCTGGAGGGACAGATGATCGACCAGGGACGACTCACGACCGGCACGCTGACGGCGTTCAACGGCTTCCGGTTCGATCGCGAGAGTCCGTTCTCGTGGCTGCAAGGCAAGCGCGCCCTCGGCCTCGCGACCGAGGCGCTGCGTCAACGGGCCGACCTTCGGTCCGGGATCGGCATGGACCCAGATCTGCTCGGCCGGCCGGCTATCACCGGCCGCAACGAGGATGTCGTCTGGGATTTCCTCCAGTTCGGCGCCGCGCGCGACGCGGCCAAGTTCACCGACTTCACGCATTTGACCCCGGGCGTCCGACGCGATCGGGTCGAGGCGATGGTCACCGTTCCCAACGGCCTGCCGCGCGCCGCGCTGCGTCGGTTGATCGACCTCGGGCCGGCTGGCTTCCATGCCCTCGTCGGCGAAATCCTGGAGCGATTCAAGCCGGTTCTGGCTGGTTGCGTGGGAATGGAACCGCGGATGCGGGCCGTGCAGCGTCGCTTCAGGACGCGGCGGTCCCCTGCCGACTACGACGCGGTGCTCAACTTCGATCTCCGCACGGCTTTCCCTGGATCCCGTCCACCCAAGTTCCAACCGGAGTGGCTCGCCGCGACGTACGATTGTCTGGCCGACAAGCAGTCGAATTTCCAGTTCCAGATCGGCGCGCATTTTCCCTGGCGCACCTGCGCGGTCACCGCGACGCCGGAGATTCTCGACCATATGGCGGCGGCGTGGATCGCCTGCGGGCCGCTGATCGACATGCCGACGCGGGAACGAATGCCGGGCGGCGGGCCAGGCATGCCGGCGGTCTGGATCGAGGACCACGGCGAGCGCGGCACGGTGTGCGATGTCGAGGTCCATGTCGAGGAGGCAGGCGCAATCCATCGAGAAACGCCGCCGCGACGGCGGCGACATCGACGATCCCGCGACGCGACCCGCTACCCCGCCTCGTCGGCGGCGGCGCGGCGCCGGACGGCGTTGTTCGACCGCCGCGGCGGCCCGGCACCGTGTCCCCGGCGTTGATTGGCCCGGGCGCGGTCGGGCCGTCCGGCGCTCGCGTGGCGCGCGGGGATCGCGTTTCGCGCGGTTTCCGGCACGGGGCGGCTAAGGCGCGAAATGGCTGGATTTGGCGGTTTTCCGAGACCGGGAATGGCGTTTCGACGTCGAATCCGGTGCAAACCGGTGTTTTGGGCGGGGCGCGATTCGGGCGTCCGAAGAGAGGTGTGAGTGATCCATGAAAATCTCTCTTCACGGGTAGTCGACGCGGCCAAGTCCTTGGAAAAACGGGGAAAATAATTGTATCCGGGTAAAATGGATGCCCCGTTTCGAGGCCGGAAACCACCCCGGAATCGGCCCTTTTCGAGCTCCGCCATAACGCGGGAATCGGTCAAAAAACGACGTAAATCGTTGAAATCACGGGTGTTTCAGCCCCTTCCAGCATGCTCTTTGCGGCGAAACGGCGATCGCCGTCGCGCGCGATTTTTTCGCCGATGAAAATTTGCCTGTCGTGGCGTCCGCGCTCGCCGATAGACTGCGGCCCGACCTCCAACCGACCGGACCGAAGCCATGAAAACCCGTGCCGCCGTCGCCTACGCACCCGACAAGCCGCTGGTCATCGAGACCGTCGATCTCGAAGGCCCCCGCGCGGGCGAGGTGCTGGTCGAGATCAAGGCCACCGGCATCTGCCACACCGACGAGTTCACCCGGTCGGGCGCCGATCCCGAGGGCCTGTTCCCCGCGATCCTGGGTCACGAGGGTGCGGGAATCGTCGTCGATATCGGCCCCGGCGTGACCTCGCTGAAGCCCGGCGACCACGTCATTCCGCTCTACACGCCCGAATGTCGGCAGTGCAAATCCTGCCTCTCGGGCAAGACCAATCTCTGCACCGCGATCCGCTCGACCCAGGGCCAGGGCCTGATGCCCGACGGCACCAGCCGCTTCTCGCTCAACGGGCGGAAAATCCACCACTACATGGGCTGTTCGACCTTCGCCAACCACACCGTGCTGCCCGAGATCGCGCTGGCGAAAATCCGCCAGGACGCGCCGTTCGAGAAAGTCTGCTACATCGGCTGCGGCGTGACCACCGGCATCGGCGCCGTCATCAACACCGCCAAGGTCGAGCCCGGCGCCAGCGTCGTGGTGTTCGGGCTCGGCGGCATCGGCCTCAACGTCATCCAGGGCGCCCGGCTGGCGGGTGCCGGCAAGATCGTCGGCGTCGACCTGAATCCCGCCCGCAAGGCGTTGGCAGAGAAGTTCGGCATGACGCACTTCGTCAATTCGAAGGAGGTCGAGGGCGATCTGGTACCGTATCTGGTGTCGCTGACCGACGGTGGCGCGGACTACAGTTTCGAGTGCATCGGCAACGTCGACGTGATGCGCCAGGCGCTGGAATGCTGCCACCGCGGCTGGGGCGTGTCGGTGATCATCGGCGTCGCGGGTGCGGGCCAGGAGATCAAGACGCGGCCCTTCCAGCTGGTCACCGGCCGGGTCTGGAAAGGCACTGCCTTTGGCGGCGCCAAGGGCCGCCGCGACGTGCCGAAAATCGTCGACTGGTACATGGACGGCAAGATCAACATCGACGACCTGATCACCCACGTTCTGCCGCTCGAACGCATCAACGAGGGCTTCGACCTGATGCACAAGGGCGAGTCGATCCGCAGCGTGGTGGTGTTCTGACGCTTGAGTCTTTCCTTCTCCCCGCGAAGGCGGGGAGAAGGTGCCCGAAGGGCGGATGAGGGGCTTCGCGGCATCGCAACGACCCGACATTTTCTCCCGCGGGCCTGCTGAGTGCCAAACCGCGAAGCCCGTCGTTCGGCGCTACGTGCCACCTTCTCGTCGCCTTCGCGGGGAGAAGGAAGGTGGTCACGGCTTCAGCTTCAGCCCCTGCACGCGGATCAGGCCATCGGGGATGACGCGCAGGCCGCTCAGTCTGGCGGTGAAGCCGAAGATGTTGGTGGGGTGGTAGAGGTAGATGTAGGGGCGGTCGGCGAGATACAGTTTCGCGGCGGCCTCGTAGGCGGCCTGGCGGGCGGCGAGGTCGACCTTGACGCGGCCTTCCTTCAGCAGCCGGTCGACCTCGGCGCTGCAATACTTGCCGCCATTCAGATTCCCGTCGCAGGCCTTGAAGCTGTAGATGTTGCCGTCGATGTCGACACGGCCACTCCACAGGATCAGCAGGCTCTCGAAATCGCCCGCAGTCCAGTCGCGCAACAGCGTGGCGGTCTCGAACAGCCGCAGTTCCATGTCGAAGCCGGCCTCGCCGACCATGCCCTGGAGTATCTCGGCGGCCTGCTTGAACTCGGTCGTGTTGGGCACCGACATCTGTAGTTTCACGCGGTCGAAGCCCGCCTCCTTGACCAGCTTGCGGGCTTTCGCGACGTCGCGCTTCGGCACCGGAATGGCGTTGGCGTAGAACGGCGTGCCCCGCGCTACCGACTGGTTGCCGGGCACGTAGGCGCCGTCGGACAGTACCAGCACCAGCGCCTCGCGGTCGATGGAGAGATCGAGCGCCTCGCGCAACATCGCCTTCTTGTTGATCGGCGTGTCGGCGCGCGGGCCGTTGGCGATGTTGAAGGAGATGTAGGTGGCCGCCAGACTCGGGCCGCTGGCGAGCCCCAGCCTGGCGTCGCCTTTCAGCTGGGACACGTCGCTCGGCAGCACGCGCTCGACCAGATCGAGACTGCCCGCCCGCAGGTTGGTCAGTCGCACCGTGTTGTCGGGAATCGGCAGGTAGGCGATTTTCTCGATGTGGACGTTGGCGGCGTCCCAGTAGCCGGGGAAGCGTTCGAGATCCATGCGGTCGAGCGCGATGCGGCGCACGAACCTGAAGGGCCCCGCGCAGACCGGATTGTTGCCGAACTTGTCGCCGAGCTCGGCGAGGGCGCGTGGCGACATGATCATGCCGGCGCGGTCGGCGAGTGCCGCCACCAGCGGCGCGAACGGTTCCTTGAGATGGACGCGCACGGTGTCGGCGCCGACCGCCTCGACCTCGCGCACCGGCCCCATCTCCGAACGACGGGTCGAGCCCTGCAAGGTCAAATGGCGGTCGAGCGAGATCTTGACGGCGGCGGCGTCCATCTTGACGCCGTCGTGGAAGACGACACCTGGCCGCAGGGTCAGGCTCAACGTCAGGCCGTCGGCCGACCACGACCAGGCGGTCGCGAGCTGCGGCTTGAGGTCGAGCTTCTCGTCGATGTCGATCAGCTTGTCGCAGAGGGCCGCGAACACCTGCCGACCCGCCACCGTGCGCGACAGCGTGGGATCGAGCGCGTCGGGGTCGCTGGCGATGCCGAAGCGCAGCGTCTGGGCGGCCGCGCCGCCGCCGGCCAACAAGGCCAGTGCCATGGCGGCGGCGGCGATCGGTGTCCATCGCGTCATTGTCGATCCTCCGGCGACGTCGCATCGCCCGGCCGGAAGCATCGGCGAAGGGCGCGGCCCTCGTCCAGCCCGTTCGTCCGTGGCCGCACGCATCGGCCCCGAACCGGCGCGAGCGGTTTGCCGCTCGCACGCCCCGGCCCTATCCTCGCGATCTACCTGGAAAGTCCGCGGAGGAAACAGCATGCGTCCCGTCTTCGATCCGGCCGGTGTTCATCGCCTGAAATTCGCCGGCGGCGTCGATGCCGATGGCCATTTGCTCGAACCCGCCGAGCTGTGGGACCAGTATCTCGAAGCCAGGTACCGCGACCGCGCGATGCG
>CAMDVZ010000233.1 GCA_945878895.1 Caenispirillum bisanense
GATGCCACCGAACACGGTGTCGGGTCCGAACTCGCCGTGATCGTCGCCCAGCCGCACGAGATCGTCGCCGTCGCCACCGTCGAGGATATCGACGCCGCCGCCGCCGTAGAGCGTGTCGTTGCCGCCGGCTCCGTAAATGGTGTCGTTGCCACCGCCGCCTTCGAGGCCATTGGCCGCGCCGTCGCCGGTCAGGACGTCCGCGCCGGTCCCGCCCGTGGCGTTCTCGATCTCGACCAACTGGTCGGCTCCGGCTCCGCCGGTTGCCGTGCCGGTCGCGAGATTCACGACGACCGGCGTCGCGGTACCCGAGTAGTCGGCGACGTCGATGCCGAGACCGCCGACAAGCGTGTCGTCGCCCTCGTCGCCAGCCAGCCAGTCGTTGCCATCCCCACCCGACAGGGAGTCGACGCCACCGCCACCAAACAATACGTCGTTGCCGCCCTGGCCGTTGATCAGATCGACGCCACCGCGCCCAAAAACGGTGTCGTCGCCATCGTGGACCGAGACGCCGTTGTCGAGATCGTCGCCGTAAACGGTGTCGATGTAGTCGGTCGCGTTGACCCGCTCGATGCGGGCCAGCGTGTCGTTGCCCCAGCCGGTCGCCAGCGACGTCGCGAGGTCGATTGTCACGCCCGCAGTGTGGTTGATGTAGTCGATGGCGTCGTTGCCGGAGCCTCCGTCAAGAATGTCGTCGCCGGCGCCGCCAACGAGGATGTCGTCGCCGCCGTGCGCGCGAACCGTGTTGTTGCCGCCGTAGACATTGACGACATTGGCTCCGTCGGTGCCATAGACCGTATCATTTCCGCTACTTCCCGCGATCCCCTCGAAGCCAATCGCGATGCTGCCGCCGAAGCTCGTCACGACAGTGCCGACCGCCAGATCCACGAAACCGGACGCCAGCAGGATCAACGCATCGTGCGAGGCGTCGTCGCCGCCGTAGAGGGTGTCGTTGTCGATGCCGACCGTCATCGACTCGCTGCCGTTGCCGCCATAGACAACGTCGGCACCGCCGCCGTCGTACAGGACGTCGTTGCCGTTTCCGCCATACAGGGTGTCGGCGGCGCTACCTCCGTAGAGCGTGTCGTTGCCGACGTTGCCCGTCAGCGTGTCGTCGCCGAGTCCCGCGTCGAGCGACGTCGCGCCGCCGTACACGGTCCAGTCTTGCCCGTCGGGCGCGCCGATCGTGTCGTTGCCGGTCGATCCGTACTGAACGGGCATCGCGTTCTCCATCGATGGCGCGACGGGCAAGGATTGGGCCCTCGCGTGATGACTGGCCGGACGTCGGGCGCGCATGTCGGTTGCGGGACGCGCTCGATCATCCCTCGCTTTCGCGGATGACGGGACGCTGACTCCGAATCATTGCACAATCAAGACGCGCGTGTTTGTTTTCCACGACATACCCACAGGTCCCGCGTGTATCGTGTTGCATCCCGGTGACGGGCACGGGTGCCGCGAAGGCAGCCGGGGCTACCCGACGACCAGGTCCGGCGGCTCCGACGCTTCTCCCGATCGCGGAACACCTATCGTCCAGCGCGCGGTCACGGCGTCGCGGCCGGCCAGTTGGTGGGTTCTGTTTTCCGGTGCATGGATGGACCATCGGCCCGGCGATTCGGTCGGGGCACGGCGGTCGATCACACCGGTTGATACTGGATCAGGTCCGACTCGATGTCAATAGAGTTTATTTAGATAGACCGACGGTGGCGTTGCGCGGAATAAATCAGCCGCAATGGCGACGCATTGCCTCCGGGCCACGCCGGCTGTGTATTTTTCCGAAATACCGCCGCCGGATCGGTGGTCTCCGGTCATCGCGGTTTTACCCGGATAGAAATTCCCACCCTCTTGATCTGGCTGGCGTTTCCGGCCCGCCCCGTCAGTCGCACAGGCTCGACACCGGGCGTTACCGGCGATGGCGTCGGCCCATCGTCGACGCAACGACGACGTGGCGAGGTGGCGAGGTGGCGAGGTGTACGGCAGTCACGGCGACGACACGATCTACTGGCCGTCGTAATTTTACCCGGATAAAAATGCCCAACCTCTTGATTGGGCTGGTGTTTTCGCCGCGCCCCGTCGGTCGAACCGGGGAGACACTGCGCGTTCCCCGGCGATGCGGGGGTCGCCTTGGCCATCGGCGGCGGCAAGGGGACGGCTGTCGGGCGAGGCCTCGACCGCGTCGGCGGCCTCCGCAATTTTACCCGGATGAAATTCCCAACCTCTTGATTCCGCTGGCGTTTCCGGCCCGCCCCGTCAGTCGAACAGGCTCGACACCGAGCGCTCCTCGGAGATACGGGCGATCGCCTCGGCCATCAGCGGGGCGATGGCGAGGTGGCGGATGTTGGGCGAGGCCTTGACCGCGTCGGTGGCCTGGATGCTGTCGGTGGTCACCATCTCGGCGATCGGCGAGGCCGCCACGCGGGCGACGGCACCACCCGACAGCACGCCGTGGGTGACGTAGGCGTAGACCGCCTTGGCGCCCTTGTCCTTCAGCGCCATCGCGGCGTTGCACAGGGTTCCGGCCGAATCCACGATATCGTCGATCAGCACGCAGGTGCGGCCCTCGACCTCGCCGATGATGTTCATCACCTCGGAGACACCGGCCCGCTCGCGCCGTTTGTCGATGATGGCGAGGTCGGCGTCGCAGCGCCGCGCGATGGCGCGCGTGCGCACCACGCCGCCGACGTCGGGCGAGACCATGACGATGCGCTCGCCCTTGAAACGGCCGAGAATATCGGCGCTGAACAGCGGACCCGCGAACAGGTTGTCGAGCGGGATGTCGAAGAAGCCCTGGATCTGGCCCGCGTGCAGATCCATCGTCAGCACCTTGTTGGCGCCGGCGTGGGTGATCAGGTTGGCCACCAGCTTGGCCGAAATCGGCGTGCGGGGGCCCGATTTGCGGTCCTGGCGGGCGTAGCCGTAATAGGGGATCACCGCGGTGATGCGGCGCGCCGAGGAGCGGCGCAGCGCGTCGATGGTGATCAGCAGTTCCATCAGGTTGTCGTTGGTCGGGGAGGACGTGGACTGCACCACGAACATGTCCTCGCCGCGCACGTTCTCGAGGATCTCGACGAACACTTCCATGTCGGCGAAGCGGCGGATGTTGGCCTTGACCAGCGCCGTGCCGAGCGTGGCGGCGATGGCTTCGGCGAGCGGCCGGTTGCTGTTGCCGGTCAGGATTTTCATGTCCGCGCCCCCGAGGCGATTCTCGCGCCAAACCATTGAAATCGTTTATAAATTCGCCTCTACCCGAGGCCGGCGCGGGGCACCATAACGGCGTTTGCCCGGCCTGTAAACGCGAGCCCGCGACGCACCCCGCCAGCATGCCCTTTCGCATGCCCTTTCGGCCCTTGCCTCAGCGTCCGGCCGCCGGCTGCGCGCGTGCCCTCGCGATCAGCTCCATCACCCCCTCGGCCGCCGCCATCGCCACGATGTGCGCCAGGCCGCCCCACTCCTTGTCGAGCGATCCGGCGCGGATCGGATTGCCCTGCTCGAGGTCGCCGATCTGCTTGCCGTCGCGGTCCTTCAGCACCCAGCGGATCGTCAGCCGCTGCCGACCCTCGGCCGGCGGCGTCAGCGTCACGACACCTTCCAGCGTCATGGCGCCGGCCTCCGCGCCATCGACGATCACCACCTCGCTTTCGCCCAGCGCCCGGCGCATCGCCGAGGTCAGCGCGCGGTTGCCGTCGCTGGTCGCCCCCGTCACCGTCGCCACCCGCACCTTCGGCGGCCCGACGCCCGGCCCGCCGACGGCCGCCACCGCCACGGTCCCCGGCGGTGGTTCGCCGATCCCCGGCGGCATCTCCAGCGAGGCTGGCTGGCGCGCGCCCGGCGGTGCCTGCGAGACGTCGGCGCGACCCAGCATCTCGGCCACCCGGAACGCGCCGCGCTGGGCGATCCGCGACACCAGCCGGTCGTTGCCGTCGAGCCAGTCCGACGCCGGCGCCACGGTCGTGTAGGATTGCTCGCCCACGGTGGCGCGGCCCGGTCCGCTCACCGTGAACGTCGCCACCACCGCGACCCGTTCGGGCGAGTCGGTGGCCTGGACTTTCAGCGTCGTGCGCACCCGCCGGGGCGCGTTGGCCGGCGCGGTCGCGGCGACGATGCCGTGGTCGCGCAACGCCACCACCATCGCCTGCGCCAGCCGCGAGGCCATCGCCTCGCCGCCGCCGCCCGGCATCTCCACGACATACTCCGCCGCCTCGCTCGCCGGCCCTCCCGGGACAACCCGCGGCGGACCGGCCGGCCGGCTGCCCGGCAATGCAGCGCGCGGCGGCGGTTCGACCTTGCCGTCGGGCCGGAAGGGCCGCTCGATCTCGCCACAGGCCGTCAGCGACAGCGCGATCGCGACAAGGCCCGCCGGCCAGCGCCGGAGCCGGTCACATCGCCACACAGGTCACCAACATGCCGAGCACGCACAACACGGCGAAGATCGCGAGGTAGGGCATCGCGGGCTCAATCGACCAGCATGATGGCCGACAGGCCGCGACCATAGTCGCGAATGCCCTCGAGCGTGTTGCGGCGATAGCTGAAAAAATGACGGTCGTTGCCGCGGGTGTCGTGGCCGCTGTCCTCGGCCACCGCCACCCCGAGCAGGCGCAGGCGTCGCAACAGGAATCCAGGCAGGTCGAACATATGGTGACCCGGCCGCGTAGACGCGGTGAAGAACGCCGCGTTCTCGCCGTCGCGGGCGAGGAAGGGGCCGGGAAATTCCGGCCCGACTTCGTAGGATTCGCGGGCGATGCAGGGACCGACCGCGGCGTGGATGCGGCGTCGTTGCGCGCCCAGCGCCTCCATCGCCGCCACCGTCGCCTCGACGACGCCCTCGAGCGCGCCGCGCCAGCCGGCATGGGCGCCGCCGATCACGCCCGCCTCGGCATCCGCCAGCAGCACCGGCGCGCAATCGGCCGACAACACGCCAAGCGCGATGCCGGGTTCCCTGGTCACCATGGCGTCGGCTTGCGGCGCGCCGGGCGAACGCCACAGCCCGCTCTCGGTCACCGTCAGCACCCTGGTCGAGTGGATCTGGTGCACCGTCAGCAGCCGCGACGAGGACAGGCCCAGCTGGCCCGCCGCGCGGGCGCGGTTTTCCACGACATTGGCGGGGTCGTCGCCCGAGCCGTAGCCGCAATTGAGCGAGGCGTAGAGGCCGCGGCTGACGCCGCCCTCGCGCGTGAAGAAGGCATGCCGCACGTGGGGCACCCGGACGAGACTTGGCAGCGTGATCACGGGCTTGGTCCGTCGTTGTCGCCGGGAGAAGGAAGCGCGCCGCCGACGTCGAAACCGGCGGCCAGCGGCAGCGCGCCGTCGCGCAGCGCCAGGACACGAAACAGGGTGCCCATTTGCGCCGGTTCGATCAAGCGCCGGCACGCCGCGTCCAGCGTTTGGGCCTGCGTCGCGGTGGCGCGCCGCTTCAGCGCGTCGCGACGCGCCTCGATGCCAAGCGCCCGCAGGAAATCGCCCTGCCCGACCGGACCGTCGATCTCGACGCGGCCAGCGCGGGCCGCCCGTCCGAGTGCGGCGAAATCGACGTGCGCGGTGAGGTCGCCGTCGCCCACGTCGTCGAACGGATCGGTCTTGCGATGGCGGCGCAGCGCCTGCCAGGTGTCGCCGTTCGAGCCGCGGTCGTAACCGTAGTCGACGATCAGCGCCGCGCCGCGGTCTCGCGACAGCCGCGCCGCGATGTCGGCCGCCAGTCGCGTCGCGACCGGCGACAGCTCCACGATATCGCCGGCGCGTCCGGCCTCGCGCACGTCCTCGGCGAGGAGCGCTGCCAGCGGCGACGGGCCAGGCGCCGTCGCCCATGCGAAGCCGAGGTCGCCCGCGCCGGCGCCGATCATACGCTCGGCCCAACCCCATGGCCGGCGCACGAACTGACGGATCGGCAGCGCGTCGAAAAACTCGTTGGCGACGAGCAAGAGCGGCACGCCGTCGGGCACTCCGTCGAAGCGCTCGTGCCAGCTTGGCGACAAGCCCGCCAGTGCCGCCGCCTGACGCGCTCTCAGGCCGGCGTGAATCTCGACCAGATGGATGTCGAGCGTGGCGTGGAATCCCGCCACGCCGCGCGTCGCCCGCAACGCGTCGGCCAGCAGCGTGCCGTTGCCGGGGCCGAGTTCGACCAGACGCAGCCGCGGCGGCGAGCCCAGCGCGATCCACCGCTCGGCCAGCCAGGCACCGATCAGCTCGCCGAACAGCTGGCTGATCTCGGGCGCGGTGACGAAGTCGCCAGCCGCGCCCAGCGGAGTCGCGCGGCGGTAATAGCCGTGGCGCGGGTCCGATAGCGCCGCGACCATGAAATCGGCCACCGTCAGGGGGCCGGCCTGCGCGATGCGCCGCCGCAGCGAGCGCGCCAGCGCCTGCCCGCTCACGCCGGTAGCGGCGGCCGGCGCAGGGCGCGCGCGATCAGCCAGGCGCCGAACGCCACCAGGGGCAGCGACAACAGCATGCCCATCGTCAGCCAGCCGCCATGGAGATAGCCAAGATGGGCGTCGGGCTCGCGCCACAACTCGCCGAGGATCCGGGCCACGCCGTAGCCGGCCCAGAACAGGCCACAAATGAAACCCGGTCGCCGCCGCAAGCCCAGCAGCTTCCATGCCACCACGACCACGCCGAACAGCAAGACGCCCTCGAGGAATGCCTGGTAGAGCTGGCTGGGGTGACGCGGCAGCGGTCCGCCGGTCGGGAAAACCATCGCCCACGAGACGTCGGTGACGCGGCCCCACAGCTCGCCGTTGATGAAATTGGCGAGCCGACCGAAGAACAGCCCCTGTGGCGCCACGATCGCCACCAGGTCGGCGAACGCGAACAGCTCGATCCGGTGCTTGCGCGCGTACAGGACGATCGCCAGCGTCACGCCGAGCAGACCACCGTGGAAGGACATGCCGCCCTGCCACACCGTCAGGATCGCCAGCGGATTCTCGATGTAGAAGCCCGGCTTGTAGAACAGTACGTAGCCCAGACGTCCGCCCAGGATCACGCCGATCGCGGCCCAGGTGACGAAGTCGTCGGCGTGTTGCCTCGACATCGTCGCCGGTGGCGCCACGGCGATGCGCCGGATCAGCCACCAGCCAATCACGAGGCCCGCGATGTAGGCGAGCGCGTACCAGCGGATCGCGATCGGACCGATGGCGAGCGCGATCGGATCGATCTGCGGATAGGGAAGGACGCCAAACAACATGGCCGGGGGTTTAGCGGCGGCCGCGCGCCCTGTCACGCGGCACCGGAACCTTGCGCCGCGGCGGGAGCCGCCGGGCCCGGGCGCGCGGACGACCGCGCAACGCCAACCAGGAGCCCTGCTGGCGCGACGGGGCTTACGAAAATCAACCCGGATCTGCCCGCCGTGGGTTGGCGACACGGACGGACATTTCCGTCGGCTCCGGAACCGCTCTAGCAGCCTGTCGGACTTAAAGCATCGTGGGGGATGGTCGGGGATTCCCACGGGAATCGCGTCCGTATAGAATCGTGGGACGGCTTTGCGAAGGAGCGCCCCGCGATGAGCAACTTCCGCCCGACGGACCGCGAGACCAGCTATCT
>CAMDVZ010000234.1 GCA_945878895.1 Caenispirillum bisanense
AGATAGCTGGTCTCGCGGTCCGTCGGGCGGAAGTTGCTCATCGCGGGGCGCTCCTTCCCAAAGCCGTCCCACGATTCTATACGGACGCGATTCCCGTGGGAATCCCCGACCATCCCCCACGATGCTTTAAGTCCGACAGGCTGCTAGACCAGCTCCCGGATCGCCCGGCCCGGGCCATCGACACCGGGATCGCGGGATCCCGGGGCAAGGCCGGACGGAACCGGCCCCACAAGCGCCAGCAGGTCCGGGTCCGCGGTCGGGTCGGCCCGGCGCGGCGGTCGGGCGACGACGCCAGCGGGCGCCGAACCCGGACGGAGTGGTCGGCAGAGCATTGCAGTCGATGCGAGTCTGGCATGCGCCGCTGCCAAAACGAGGTGATCGCGCGAAAATTCCTCCGCGGATGCCGGTTTTGACGCGGCGGAAAAGCGTCGCTAAGGGTGTCGGCCGCGGGCTGTTGTCGGGCGCTGTTTTTACCCGGATAAAATTCTGGAAAGTCGTTGTGGAACAAGGGCATGGCATTTTCCGGAAAGGCGTGGCAATGGGCCGGCGCGGGGTCGGGCCGGGGTGGATCGCCGGCATCCCGCCGGCGCCGCGATGGGCGCGCCCGGCGCGAAACGTGACCAAACCGGTGCCAAACCATGCCACGCGACGCGAAAACGCGGTTTCGACAGGTCGGGATGGACGATTATCGACCCGATCCGGGGGTCCGGCGGCGGTTTCGCGCGGCCGGTTCGGCGCGGTCGACCACAAGATATGGTGTCGGGCGGTTTTCGGCGCGCGGTCGGGGCAACGACGGTGAACGGCACCCCGCTTGCAACGGAGCGGTCACGGGACCGGTGGCACATTCGGGTAGCGTCGCGGGCGCGTCCGACGCTACCATCGGCCCGACGAACGACCCGGACCAGCCGGTGCGGGCAGCGGAGGAACGACCATGCGCAGGATTTCCGGACTGGCCCGCGGGGCTTCGATCATAGCCGCGACCGTGCTGGCCGTCGGGTTGCCGGGCAGCGCCTGGGCGCACGCCGGGCACGACATCGCAGCGGGCTTCGCGGCCGGTGCCGCGCACCCCTTCGGTGGCCTCGACCATCTGCTGGCGATGCTCGCGGTCGGGCTCTGGGCGGGCCTCGCCGGGGGCCGGGACGCGCGCCTTAGCTGGTTGATTCCGTTGGCGTTTCTGGCCTGCGTGGCGATCGGCGGCGGGCTCGCGATGGGCGGCCCCGGAGGCAGCGTCGCGGGCGGCTGGCTGGAGACCGGCATCCTCGGCTCGGTGCTGCTGACGGGCGGTCTGATCCTCGCGGCACCACGCCTGCCGGTGGCCGGCTCGATGGCGCTGGCGGGGCTGTTCGCGCTGGCGCACGGGCTGGCGCATGGCGCCGAACTGGCCGCGGGAATCGACCGGCTGGCCCAGGCGGCGGGCTTCCTCGCGACCACCGCGCTGCTGCTGGGCATCGGCGTTGGCGTGGCCCGCGGGCTGGCGGCGCGGACCGGCAGCTGGGTCCCCCGGGCGGCCGGCGGTGGCGTGATTCTGGGCGGTCTGGCCCTCGCCCTGGCGGGTTGAAAGCAGGCAATTGCCCTATATTTGACCACGCCTCCTGGATTGCCTGAAAAACAGGCAATTTTTCATAATATTCCACACCAAAATTGCGCTTTCATCATGCTCTTTGGCAAAAATCGCCCGAGTCGCCTCGTCTGAATTTGGCACGCCTTTCGCTCTGATCGGATCACGGCACGACGCCGTCGAATTCGATCCGGAGGAAAGCATGCAGCGCAGAATGGCGATTCGCAGCGGAATCGCGGCCATGGGGTTGGCCGCCGCGGCGACATGGGGTGGGGCAGCGCTTGCCCAGGGCGGCCCGCCGATCAAGGTCGGCATCCTCCACTCGCTGTCGGGCACGATGGCGATCAGCGAAACGACGTTGAAAGACGTCATGCTGATGCTGATCGAGGAGCAGAACAAGAAGGGTGGCCTGCTCGGCCGCAAGCTCGAAGCCGTGGTCGTCGATCCGGCCTCGAACTGGCCGCTGTTCGCCGAAAAAGCCCGCGAATTGCTGGCAAAAGACAAGGTTTCGGTGGTGTTCGGCTGCTGGACCTCGGTCAGCCGCAAGTCGGTGCTGCCGGTGTTCGAGGAGCTCAACGGGCTGCTGTTCTACCCGGTGCAGTACGAAGGCGAGGAAAGCTCGCGCAACGTCTTCTACACCGGTGCGGCGCCCAACCAGCAGGCGATCCCGGCCGTCGACTACCTGATGGCCAACGAAAAGGTCCAGCGCTGGGTGCTGGCGGGCACCGACTACGTCTACCCGCGCACCACCAACAAGATCCTCGAGACCTACCTGAAGTCCAAGGGCGTCAAGGCCGAGGACATCATGATCAACTACACGCCGTTCGGCCACGCCGACTGGCAGACGATCGTGGCCGACATCAAGAAGTTCGGCTCGGCGGGCAAAAAGACCGCCGTCGTGTCGACCATCAACGGCGACGCCAACGTGCCCTTCTACAAGGAACTGGGCAACCAGGGCATCAAGGCCAAGGACATCCCCGTGGTCGCCTTCTCGGTCGGCGAGGAAGAACTCGCGGGCGTCGACACCAAGCCGCTGATCGGCCATCTGGCGGCATGGAACTACTTCATGTCGGTCAAGAACCCGACCAACGACGAGTTCATCAAGAAGTGGCAGGCCTTCACCAAGAACCCGAAGCGCGTGACCAACGATCCGATGGAAGCGCACGTGATCGGCTTCCAGATGTGGGTCGAGGCGGTCAAGAAGGCCGGCTCCGTCGATCCCGACGCGGTGATCGACGCGATCATCGGCGTCGCGGTGCCCAACCTGACGGGCGGCCTCTCGACCATGATGCCGAACCACCACATCACGAAGCCCGTCCTGATCGGCGAAATCCAGGGCAACGGGCAATTCGAGACGGTGTGGCAGACCACCGGCCTGCTGGTCGGCGACGAGTGGTCAGACTTCCTGCCGGATTCGAAGGATCTGATCTCCGATTGGCGCAAGCCGATGAACTGCGGGAACTTCAACGTCGTCACCGGCAAGTGCGGCGGCAAGGGCAAGTAATCCCGCGAGTGCCGACTTGACGGCACCCACGACATCGAGAGCGACCGGGGCGGCGACGCCCCGGTCGACATCTTCCGAACGACGCGGCCAATGACAAAAACAAGAACAAGACAATCGGCTAACCGGAGGGGTTGGACATGTACGGGTTTCGGCGTGTGCTCGCCGGGCTCGGGTTGACGATCGGACTGTTGTTCGGCGCGCCGGCGGGCGCGCAGACCGCCGATATCGGACAACTCGTGACCGCCCTGGCGACGGGAAGTTTCGACGACAAGGAAAAGGCCATCGTGGCCATTGCGGCATCGGGCAATCCCCGCGCCGCCGCCATCATCGAGGCGCTCGGCGCCGGCACGCTGTACGTCCGCAAGATAGACGCCAGAATCGTGATCGCGACACCGAAAGCCGGTGGTCTCGCGTTGGCCGATGCAGCCACCGGTGCGGCCGCGGGCGAGGGCTCCGAGGCCGAGCTCGACCGGGTGCGCGTCAACAACCGCCTGCGCCGCGCCATCGAGGCCGCCGTCGGCTCGCTGACCCTGATGAGTCCGGACCCGAAAGTGCGCCGCGAGGCCGCCGCGGCCGTGTTCAAAAGCCGCGACGCGACCGCGCTGGCGGCGCTCGAAAGCGCGCTCGCGGCCGAGAAAGACCCGTCGATCCGCGCCACGATGCGCGATGCCCGTGCCGCGGTGCTGCTGGGCTCGGATGCATCGGAGGCCCAGAAGCTCGAAGCCGTGGCGATCATCCGCGAGCGCGGCGATCGCGAGGCCCTGTCGCTGCTGCGCGGTTCGCAGGAAGCCAACAAGGGCGCGATCGGCAACGAGATCGCGGCCGCGATCAGGTCCATCGAGCAGAACCTCCAGCTCTGGCAGGCGGCGCAAAACGTTTGGTATGGCGTGTCGCTGGGCTCGGTGCTGCTGCTGGCCGCCATCGGGCTCGCCATCACCTTCGGCACCATGGGCGTCATCAACATGGCGCACGGCGAGATGGTGATGATCGGTGCCTACACGACGTTCGTCGTGCAGGAAGTCGTTCGCGCCCGGGCACCCGAACTGGCCGGCGCCTCGCTGCTGTTGGCCCTGCCCGCCGCCTTCGTCGTCACCGCAGCGGTGGGCGTGGCGATCGAACGCGGCATCATCCGCTTCCTCTATGGCCGGCCACTCGACACGCTGCTGGCGACGTTCGGGCTGTCGCTGATGTTGCAACAGGCCGTGCGCTCGATCTTCGGTCCGACCAACCGCGAGGTATCGGCACCGGGCTGGATGTCGGGTGCCTTCGAACTCGGCCAGCTCACCATCACTTATGGCCGGGCCTGGATCGTGGTGTTCGCGATCCTCGTGTTCGTGGCGCTCAACGCCGCGCTCAAGCGCACCTCGTTCGGCCTCAAGATCCGCGCCGTCACCCAGAACCGGCGCATGGCGGGCGCCATGGGCATCCGCGCGCCGTGGGTCGATGCCATGACGTTCGGGCTCGGTTCGGGGATCGCGGGCATCGCGGGCGTCGCGCTGACCCAGATCGACAACGTCAGCCCCAACCTCGGCCAGGGCTACATCATCGACTCCTTCCTCGTGGTGGTGTTCGGCGGCGTCGGCAATCTCGCGGGCACGCTGGTCGGCGCCCTCTCGCTCGGCATTCTCAACAAGTTCCTCGAACCCTTCGCCGGCGCCGTGCTGGGCAAGATCGTGGTGCTGGTGCTGATCATCCTCTTCATCCAGAAGCGCCCGCGCGGCCTGTTCGCCCAGAAGGGGCGGGCGGTGGAATCGTGATCGTCGCCCGCGCCCTGTTCGCCGACAACCGGCGCCTCGTGCTCTGCATCGCGGTGGTCCTGATCGCCGGCATCGGTTTGCCGTTGCTGAACCTGCTGACGCCGCCAACCAGCGCCCTGCACGTGCCGACCTACGTCGTCCAGCTGGTCGGCAAGTATCTCTGCTACGCGCTGCTGGCCGTCGCGGTCGATCTGGTGTGGGGCTATTGCGGCATTCTCACGCTCGGCCACGGCGCGTTCTTCGCGCTGGGTGGCTACGCGATGGGCATGTACCTGATGCGCCAGATCGGCAGCCGCGGCGTCTACGGCAATCCGCTGCTGCCCGATTTCATGGTGTTCCTGAACTGGAAGCAGCTGCCGTGGTTCTGGCAGGGTTTCGACCAGTTCTGGTTCGCCGCGATCATGGTCGTGCTGGTGCCGGGATTGCTGGCGCTGGGGCTCGGCTGGTTCGCTTTCCGCAGCCGCGTCACCGGCGTCTATCTCTCGATCATCACCCAGGCCATGACCTTCGCGCTGTGGCTGGCGTTCTTCCGCAACGACATGGGCTTCGGCGGCAACAACGGGATGACCGATTTCAAGGAAATCCTCGGCTTCTCCATCCAGTCAGGCGGCACGCGCGCGGCCCTCTGCTTCGCCTCAGCGCTGGCGCTGGCGCTGGGCCTGGTCGTGGCCGCCTCCGTCGTCGGCTCGCGCTTCGGCAAGGTCCTGGTGGGCGTGCGCGACGCCGAAAGCCGGGTGCGCTTCCTCGGCTACCGGCCGGAGAACTACAAGCTGTTCGTCTTCGTCGTCTCGGCCATGCTGGCGGGCGTCGCGGGCGCTCTCTACGTGCCGCAAGTCGGCATCATCAATCCCGGCGAGTTCCATCCCGCCAATTCGATCGAAGCCGTGATCTGGGTGGCGATCGGCGGCCGCGGCACACTGGTCGGGCCGGTGCTCGGCGCAGTCCTGGTCAATTTCGGCAAGACGTGGCTGACCGGCGCCCTGCCGGAGGTGTGGCTGTTCGCGCTGGGGGCGTTGTTCGTGTTCGTTCCGATGTTCCTGCCCAACGGCGTGGTCGGGCTGTGGCGGTCGCGCGTGAAGCGCGCGCCCGCGCGGGCCGACAAGACCGCGCCGCTCGCGCGTCCGGCGGAGTAGGCCCATGCGCGAGACCGACAAACTGCTCTACGTCGATGGCATCAGCGTGTCGTTCGACGGCTTCCGGGCCCTCAACAGCCTGTCGCTCATGATCGACGATGGCGAGATGCGCGCCATCATCGGCCCCAACGGTGCCGGCAAGACGACCATGATGGACGTCATCACCGGCAAGACGCGACCGGACTCCGGCGAGGTCGTGTTCGACGGCCGCCACGACCTGCGCGCGCTCGACGAGACCGACATCGCCCGCCTCGGCATCGGCCGCAAATTCCAGCGCCCCACGGTGTTCGAGAACCACACCGTCGAGGACAACCTGTTGCTGGCGCTGAAGGGCAAGCGGCGGGTGTTCGACACGCTGTTCGCGCGCCGCGCGACCTCCGAAACCACGCGCCTCAAGGATCTGCTCGAGCTGATCGGGCTTGGGACACAGCGTGGCATACTGGCCGGTCGACTCTCGCACGGCCAGAAGCAGTGGCTGGAGATCGGCATGCTGCTGGCTCAGGATCCGAAACTGCTGCTGGTCGACGAGCCGGTCGCGGGCATGACCGACGCCGAAACGGAAACCACCGCGAAGCTGCTGCGCGAGATCAACAAGACGCGCTCGGTGATCGTGGTCGAGCACGACATGAACTTCGTGCGCGAGCTTGGCGTCACCGTCACCGTGTTGCACGAGGGATCGGTGCTGGCCGAGGGTTCGCTCGACCAGGTCAGCGCCAATCCGCGCGTCGTCGAAGTCTATCTGGGGCGCTGAGACATGCTGGCGGTACGCGATCTCGACGTCTTCTACGGCGCCGCCCAGGCCTTGCGCGGCGTGTCCTTCGACGCCGCCCAGGGCCAGGTCACCTGCGTGCTGGGCCGCAACGGCGTCGGCAAGAGCAGCCTGTTGCGCGCGATCATCGGTATCGAACCGATCGCGGCCGGCAGCGTGTCGTGGAACGGCGAAAAGCTGAATGGCATGGCACCGTGGGACCGCGTGCGGCGCGGCATCGCCTACGTGCCGCAGGGCCGCGAGATCTTCCCGTTGCTGACCGTGAAGGAAAACCTCGAGACCGGCTTCGCCGTACTTCCACGCGGCGAGCGTTCCGTACCCGACGAGATATTCCAGCTCTTCCCCGTACTCGGCGACATGATGGGCCGCCGCGGCGGCGACCTGTCGGGTGGCCAGCAGCAACAGCTGGCGATCGGCCGCGCGCTGGTGACGAAGCCGAAGCTGTTGATCCTCGACGAGCCGACCGAAGGCATCCAGCCCTCGATCATCAAGGACATCGGCCGCGCCATCGGCTGGCTGCGCGACAAAGGCGGCATGGCGATCCTGCTGGTCGAGCAGTATTTCGAGTTCGCCCGCGATCTCGCCGACAATTTCGCGGTGATGGACCGCGGCGAGGTCGTGATGGGCGGTGATCGCGCCGCCATGGCCGCGAACGAGGCGAAAGTCCGCCGCCACATGACGGTGTGAGCGCGACGGCCCTCGCCGCCCCATAGGCGCTAGGATAGCTGGATCTGAGCCTTCAAACTTCCTTCCCCCGCTGGCGGGGGAAGGT
>CAMDVZ010000235.1 GCA_945878895.1 Caenispirillum bisanense
CCGAGGGCTTCGCCGACGCCGACGCCGCGGCTTCGGTTCTGAAAGACCACGATTTCGAGGTCATCTATGCCTCCGACATGGCGCGAGCCTGGCTGACGGCCGGTCGCGTCGCTTTCGCCGCCAACCGTCCGGTCCATCCCCGCTTCGCCCTGCGCGAGCGCTATTTCGGCGACTTCATCGGCACCAGCAGCGAAGGCCTCGACTGGCGCCGCGACGTTCCCAACGGCGAGAGCATGCAGGGCTTCATCGACCGCGTCGTCCAGGGCGCCGACGAGATGCTGTCGGGCGGCCCGCTGCCCCTGCTGGTCAGTCACGGCGGCGTGTTGCGCGTGCTGGGCGCCGCGCTCGACATCGAGGTGACGCCTGCCCTGGCGGTGAATGCCCTGCCGCTCGAGTTCACCCGCGTCGGCGGCGTCTGGAACGCGCGACCGCTGGCCGATCCGCCGGCCGGCGAGATGTTCCGGCTCGGGGCGGCCTGACAGGCAGCTGGCTCGGCGGCTTCCCGCAGGAGGCGCCATACGGAAGAGTTCACCTTCGCGCGGCGACGCAGCCAGACGCCTGCCGGCTCAGCGGAACATCCGTTCCTGGTAGGGCACGGCGCGCGGCGTCCAGCGACCGGCTTCGGCGAGCGCGATGAAGTCGCCGACGACGCGATTGAAAGCGTCGGGATCTTCGAGGTTCACGGTGTGGCCGGCCTGCGGCATGACGCAGAGGCCGGCGTTGCCCATCGTGCGCTTGAGCCAGATGCTGGGCACCAGCACGTTGTCGTCCTCGTCGCCGGCCACGATCAGCGACGGCACCATGCAGGCACGCCATTCCGCCTCGAAGTCGTAGAGCGAGGGCCGCTTGCCCTGGTATTCGCTCATCGTGAGAGCCGCCCCCGTCGTGTCGTGCTCGGCCAGTTGCGTCATGAACTCGACGTAGCCGCGCGGGTCTTTCTGCCGATGGCGCAGGCGACTGGGGCCAGCGCCATACTCGGCGGCGAAAGCTTTCTGGCCGATCTCTAGGATGCGGGCACCGTTGGCGCGGGCACCCGCGGCGAACTCCGCGTGCAGGTGTTTCTCGGCGCCGAAGCCGCAGCCGCAGATCGCCGCCGACAGCGCGCGGGCCGGAAAGCGGCGGGCGAAATGGGCCACCGCGAAGCCTCCCATCGAGAGACCGCAGAGATGGGCTTTGGCGATCCCGAGGCCGTCGAGAATGTCGCGCATGTCCTCGACCACGCGATCCTGGCCGTACTTCGCCGGGTCGGCCGGAATGTCGGAAGGCGCGTAGCCGCGGAACGAGTAGGTGATGCAGCGGTGCTTGCGCGCGAAGAACCGCATCTGCGGCTCCCACGCCCGCCAGTCGCCGGCATATTCGTGCACGAACAGCAACGGCGTGCCCTCGCCGGCCTCCTCGTAGTGAATGCGAACACCGTCGTTCATGGTCAGCAGCGGCATCGGTTCCCTCTCCCGGTGACTTGCATCGAGGCCGGAGCCTGTCACGACCGGGGTCGCTCGCGCCACCGTTTCCCGACGACGACCGATCGCCTACAGGCGCGACAGGAATCGCCCGGCCTTGCCCAGTGCCATCAGGTCGACGTGCTCGGTGCGCCGAGCCTTGAGATCGTGGCCGAGAACCCGGCCGGTCACCGCTCCGCTGGCGAACCCCATCGCCGCGACCGCCGTCGCCAGCACCTGAGCCGGGACAGCCTCCGAATAAACGGCCAACATGGCCAGAACGGCGGCGGCGATACCCGCCAACGGCAGCAGGCTGCCACCGATGCGCAGCAAGCCCCATTGGTGGTCCGCCCCGATACGCGCGGGAAACGCCAGCAGGAAGCCGGCGGCGACGCCTGCGACCAGCGCGCCGACGATGGCAAACGCCATCCCCGGAAATGCCATTTCCGCCTCGCGTCCAACGACGAGAAGCAACGCAGCCAGCCAGACCGGCATCAACCAATGGCCAATCCGCGAAACGATTCGTCCCTCTCGCGCCCGCACCGCCAGCACGAACGCGGGCACCAGCACGACCCAGATCGCGGTCGGCACGGTTTCGAATGCCCTTATGGTCGCAGCGAGCCAGTCCAAGCCAAACTCCCGCGCCACGTGGCGACTTCGGCGCCGTTGCCGGCGCCCCCAGTAGCTGTTCTTCCGGCTTCGTGCAAATATCGGGGAAAGGCGAATCGCCTCACCCCTTCGCCAGGCGCCGGGCCACCTCCGCGACATCACGGTCGGCGACATTCGCATAGGCAAGACGGACGTGACGGTCCTGCCCGTCGCCGAAAGCCGTCCCCGGCAGCAGCAACAGGTTTTCCCGATCCACCAGGCGCCGCACCGCCTCCATCGCCGTCAGGTCCGGCCACGGATGTTCGAGATAGGCGAAATAGGCGCCGAGACTGACCAGCCGCCACGACGGCGCCCCCGCGATGGCACGCCGGAACAGCTCGCCACGCGCGCGCATGGCGTCCGTCTTGCCCCGCGCCCACGGCAAGGCATGGCGCAAACCGTACAAGGCCGCGGCCTGGCCCGCGCGCGGCGCACAGATCGCGACGCAGTCCATCACTTTCTGGACTTCCGCCATCAACCGCCCACCTGCCGTCAGCGCGCCGACCCGGTGACCGGCCAGCGAGAACACCTTCGAGAAGCTGTAGAGATGGACCAGCGTGTCGGCCCAGGCGGGATCGTCGAACAGACGGTGCGGGCGGGTGCCCTCGGGCAGGAAGTCCTTGTAGGTCTCGTCGAGGATCAGCGCCAGGCGATGCCGTTTGGCGAGCGCGTGGAACGCCGCGATCGTCTCCGGCGGATAGGTGGCGCCGGTCGGGTTGTTCGGACTGACCAGCACGATGGCGCGGGTCGTGCCATCGATCAGCCGCTCGGCGTCGCCGGCATCGGGAACGCCGCCACTGCCCTGCCGGAAATCGAGCGGCGTCGGTCGCACGCCGAGCATCCGCAACCACATGGCGTGATTGAAGTAGTGCGGCCGGGGCAGGATCACCGAATCGCCCGCCGCGCATAGCGCCATCAGCGCCACGCAGAAGGCCTGGTTGCAGCCGGCGGTGATCGCGACCTGTTCGGGCGAGATCGCGGCGTGGTGGAACGCCGACAGGTGCGCGGCGTACGCTTCCCGCAACGGCGGATCGCCGAGAATGTCGCCGTAGCGGTGCGCTTGCGGATCCGACAGGAAGCGCGCCACGTGCGCCACGAGGTCATCGGGCGGCGGATCGGCGGGCGCGGCCTGGGTGAGATCGATCAGCGGCTTGTCGGCCGGAAAAATCCGGCCGCGCGCCAGCGCCCGCACCGCGGCGATGGGCGCGCCTTCGACGCCCGCGACCAGCGGGCTGACGGCATGGTTTTCGCTCATGGTCCGGTCATAGCCGATGCCGCGCGACCGCGACAGACGCCGCGACGGCGGGCTATGCTGCACCAGCAGGAGAACAGCCATGAAACTCGAAGGCAAGATCGCGGTCGTTACCGGCGCGGGTTCCGGCATAGGCCTCGCCACGGCGCGACTGTTCGCGGCCGAAGGCGCCAGGGTCGTCGGCATCGACGCCAGCGCCGACGCGCTGGCGAACCTGAAAACGGCGCTGGGCGATGCCTGCGTCGTCCACCACGCCGACGTGACCGACGAAGCCGCCGCCATCCGGATCGTCGCCACGTTCGATCGGGTCGACGTGCTGGTGACGGCGGCGGGCCTGTCGCGCGGCAAACCGGTCGGCGACACCACGCTGGAGGACTGGAACACGGTGATGTCGGTCAACGTGACCGGCACGTTCCTGTGGATCCGCGAATGCCTGCGGCCGATGACGCGCCAGGGCGGCGGATCGATCGTCGCCATCGCCTCGCAGCTGGCGCGCGCCGGCGGTCGCGGCAACGGCGCCTATGTCGCCTCCAAGGGTGCGGTCGTGGCGCTGACCAAATCGGTGGCGCTCGACTATGTCGAGCAGGGCATCCGTTGCAACGCGGTGCTGCCCGGCGCCACCGAGACGCCGTTGCTGAACCGCTCGTTCGGCCGCCACGCCGATCCGGCAGCCGCGCGCGAACGCTCCCGCCTGCGCCACCCGATGGGCCGCTTCGGCCGGCCGGAGGAAATCGCGGCGGCCTGCCTGTATCTCGCGAGCGACGAGGCGGCCTTCACGACCGGCATCGAACTGCCGGTCGATGGCGGCTGGCTGGCCGGCTGACGCTGAACGTACTCCTCGTTGCCCCCGCTGGAACGCCTATGCCGCTGCCCACCCACGACCGCTACGACTATGTCCCGATCCGCGGCCGGCCGACTTACGACTGGCCGGGGGGCAAGCGGCTGGCGGTCTATCTGGCGCTCAATCTGGAGCACTTCGCGTTCGGCGAGGGACTGGGCGCGGAACTGGCGCCGGGCGGCCCGCAGCCCGACGTCCTGAATTTCGCGTGGCGCGACTACGGCAACCGCGTCGGCGCGTGGCGGCTGCTCGACCTGTTCGACGAGTTGGGCCTCCAGGCCGCCGGTCTCGTCAACAGCGCCGTCTACGACCATTGCCCGCAATTGCCCGCCGCGATGCGCGCTCGCGGCGACGAGATCGTCGGCCACGGCCGCAGCAACGCCGAGCGCCAGGGCACGCTGGACGAGGCTGCCGAGCGTGCCTTGATCGCCGAGGCAACGACGCGTCTCGCGGCCGAAGAGGGACGCGCGCCGCGCGGCTGGCTGGGTCCCTGGATTTCGGAGAGCCGCGTCACGCCGGATTTGCTGGCGGAGGCCGGCTACGACTACCTGCTGGACTGGTGCATGGACGACCAGCCCGTGAAGTTCCGGACGCGCGGCGGCGGCTCGATCCTCGCGGTGCCCTATCCGCAGGAACTCAACGACATCCCGATGATCGTCGGCCGCAAGATGGACGGCGCGACGTTCGCCGACATGATCGTCGACAATTTCGACGAGATGCGGCGCCAGTCGGCCGGCCAGCCCCTCGTCATGGGCATCGCCCTGCACGGCTACATCGTCGGCCAGCCCTACCGGCTGAAGCATCTGCGCCGGGCGCTCCAGCATGTCGCGCGGCATCGCGACATGCTGTGGACGACGACGCCCGGCGCCATCGCCACCCACTGCCTGTCGCTGCCGCCAGGCATGGTTCCGTAGGAAGGTCCCTCCGCGCCTAGGTCAGCACGTAGGCCGCGTTGCTCTGGCGGCAGGTTTCGCGGATCTGGTCGAGCAGCATGGCGGGAATCGGAATGCCCTCGCGCAGCCGCTTGTCCTTCTCGGCGTATTCCGGGTCGCCCGGCACCAGCACCGGCTGGGACGGATCGGCCGGCGTCTGGCCGTGCAGGAAGTCGATGATCTCGTCCATGTCGGACTCGAACTCGCCTTCGTCGCGGAACAGCTTGGGGTCGATGACGAGGAAGAAGTGGCCGATGTTGTCGGGCGTGTCGGCGCCCTCGCGCTTCACGCGCAGCGGCTGGAAGGTGGTGCCCGACAGGACCTGGGAGAGGATGTTGACGGCCATCGCCAGACCATAGCCCTTGTGGCCACCACTCTCCCGGCTACCGCCCAGCGGCGCCATGCGTTTGGTCCGGAAGGCCCGCTCGGCGTCGCGCTCGGAGGTGCCGTCCTCCTTGTAGGCCCAGCCCTCGGGGATCTGCTTGCCCTTGAGCCAGTAGACCTTGAGCTTGTTGACCGCGACGGGCGTGGTCGCCATGTCGAGATTGAAGGCCGGGTTGCGACCAGCAGGTGCCGCGATCGAGATCGGGTTGGTGCCGAACACCGGCACCGTGCCGTTGGTCGGCACCATGGTGATGCCGCGGGCGGAGGTCGTGACCATGCCGATCAGGCCGGCCCGGGCGGCCATGTCGCTGTAGCAGCCGGTGGCGCCGAAATGGGCGGAGCGGCGCACGCACACCACGGCGATGCCGACCGCCTTGGCTTTCGCGATCGCCATGTCCATCGCCATCTTCGAGGGCACGTGGCCGATCGAATTGTCGGCGTCGATCAGCGCCGACACCGGCGTCTCGCGGACCACGCGGATGTCGGGCCGCATGTTGATCTTCTTGCCGCGCATGTCGTTGTAGATCGGCAGCATCGAGAGGCCGTGCGATTCGATGCCGCGCAGGTCGGTCTCCAGCAGCACGTCGGCAGTGATCGCGGCGTGTTCGGCGCCCATCCCCCACGCCGTCAGGATCTCCACGCACTGCAGCCGCCATCTGTCGGCTGGAATCAAGGTCATGTCGTCGGCCATCGCTTCTCGTCGCTCCCCCGGAAATCGTCCGGGGGAGCCTAGAGGATGGCCGTGTGGATCGCTACTTGTTGTCGTCGGCAGCCAGCAGGCCGCTGGCGAACATCAGGCCCGCCGCACCCGCGCCGATCAGCGGCGCGACGATGAACAGCCAGATCTGCCCCATCGCGGCGGGATTGGTGCCCATCCCGACCAGCGCCGGTCCGAACGACCGCGCCGGATTGACCGACACGCCGGTCACGTTGATCCCGACGACGTGAATGACGACCAGCGTCAGGCCAATGGCGAGGCCGGCGAATTGCGAGGGCGCGCCCTTCTGGGTGACACCGAGGATGCAGACCAGGAACAGGAAGGTCGCGACCACCTCGAAAACGAAGGCCGAGACCATGTTGTACTGGCCGAGATAGCCCGCGCCCCAGCCGTTCTGACCGAGCCCGCCTGTCCAGCCCGAGGCCTTGCCCGACAGGATCAGATACAGCACCGCTGCGCCCGCGACGGCGCCCAGCACCTGCGCCACGACGTACTGGATGAACTCGCCCATGCTCATCCGCCCCGCCATCATGACGCCGAAGCTGACCGCCGGATTGACGTGGCAGCCCGACACCGGGCCGATGCCGTAATACCAAGCGGCAGAGTTCCTGACTCTCGGCTCCTTCCCGAATCGGGTGAACGCAGAGTCGATGTGCCCATCACAGCGTCACTGTTCAATCGCTACGCGACTCGGGGCGTGTGTCAGTATTTAGGCAGCTTGGTATAAGCCATCGCGACGATCGCCAGACCGAACGCGAACGAGATGCCGAGCACGTCGATCGCCGTCGGCCCCGTGCCCATGCCGGCGATCACCGCCGCACCGCAACCGAAGAAGACGAGCGTGAACGTGCCGATGAACTCCGCGACTGATTTTTTCATGATCGCTCCCTTCGCCGCCGACGCGCGCCGGACACGATGTCCAGCCTGCCGTGCACCGCGCCTCGCCAATCGTTACCGCAAGCCGGCAACCGAGTCTCCGGTCAGTAAACCGTTCACGCGGCGCACCGGACCCGGCGTCGGGATCGCCCGACGATATCCGGGGTTGCGCGGTGCCCGGCCATCGACTACAAGCCGCCCGTCTGGCCCCTGCCCCGTTCGTCTAGAGGCCCAGGACGCGGCCCTCTCACGGCTGAAACAGGGGTTCGAATCCCCTACGGGGCGCCAGACTGTAAGTTATTGATATCGTTAAAAACCTTTGTTTACTTGGCCTTTTGGCCACATTTTGCTACAAAGATTGCTACAAAAACGGCTGTAGCAATGGCGCAAACGACCCCTTACGTC
>CAMDVZ010000236.1 GCA_945878895.1 Caenispirillum bisanense
GTGTCGGCCGGCGTGCGGCGGATCGAGGCGATGACCGGCGTGGCGGCCGAGAACCACACCCGCCAGCAGGGCCAGATGCTGGTCGAGGCGGCCGGTGTCCTGAAGGTGCGGCCCGACGAGCTGGCGGCGCGCGTGGCGGTCCTCGTCGAGGCCCAGCGCAAGCTCGACCGCGAGCTCGGCGAGGCGCGCAAGGCGCTGGCGCTGGCGGGCGGCGGCGGGACTTCGGCGGCGGCCGACGGCGGGGCGAGGGACGTGGCCGGCATCAGGCTGATCGCGCGCCGGCTCGACGGGGTGCCCGCGAAGGATCTCAAGGCGATGGTCGACGCGTTCAAGAAGCAGATCGGCTCGGGCGTCGTGGCGCTGGTCGGCGTCGAGGGTGGCAAGGCGTCGGCGGTGGTCGGCGTGACGGCTGACCTCTCGGGCAGCATCGGCGCCGTCGAGCTGATCCAGGTCGCGGTGGCGGCGCTGGGCGGCAAGGGCGGCGGCGGCCGGCCCGACATGGCCCAGGGCGGCGGCCCCGATGCCTCGGCGGCCGACGCCGCGCTGGCCGCGGTCGAGACGGCCATCGCGGCCCGGAGGATGGCATGATGCGCGGATTTTTCGCCGTGGCGGCGCTGGCGGTCCTGCTCGCGGGCTGTGCCGGACGCGACTTCAACAAGGAAGGCGCCACCGAGGACCAGTTCCGCAACGACGAGGCGGCCTGCCGCGGCCAGGTCGACACGCTGACCCAGCGCGACCGCAACTTCGACACCGATCGCGGCGCCACGCTGGGCAACACCGACGCCCGTCTCGGCACCGCCCGCCTGCCGACGCAACTGGGTCAGCGCAGCGAAACCAACCGTTCGGGCAAGATGATGGAAGCCTGCATGCGCCAGCGCGGCTGGCAGCCCACCAGGAGCTCGTGGTGGCCGTTCTAGCGGCGGCGGACTGCGTCGTTGGCGACCATCCGTCGTGAGCGGTCGCCGACGCCGCCGCGCGGTTTTCGCGGGTCCGGCGCGCAATTGTGCCGTCCATCTACCCGGCGTGCTGGCCAATTTCAAGCGGCTGGCGGGGCTGTTCGAGGAGGCCGCGTTCTATTTCGCGATCAACGACAGCGACGACGACAGCGCCGCCATCCTCGCGCGCTGGCTGGCCGACGGAAGGCGCGGACGGCTGATCGATCTCGGCCG
This sequence comes from Caenispirillum bisanense, assembly GCA_945878895.1. Classification (GTDB taxonomy): domain Bacteria; phylum Pseudomonadota; class Alphaproteobacteria; order Reyranellales; family Reyranellaceae; genus CAMDVZ01. The sequence goes on from CAMDVZ010000236.1 coordinate 1,170, forward strand.
CGTCGTCGACACCGTGCCGGTGCGCTGCGTGCGGCTGGCCAACGCCCGCAACGCCTGCCTCGACGCCGCCAAAGCCGACGGCTGGGGCGACGCCGGGCACGTGATCGTGGCCGATCTCGACGACGTGCTGGCCGCCCCGCTCGACCTCGAGGCCTTCGCCGCGGCGGCCGGGTTCCTCGACGCGGAGCCGAAGCGGGCCGGCGTTTTTCCCAACGCCAGCCCGCGCTACTACGACATCTGGGCCTTGCGGCACGCGACCTGGTGTTCGGTCGATTGCTGGCACCTGATCTGGGATCGCGAGCCGTCGGAGCCGTTCGAGGCGGCGAAAATCCGCGAAGTGTTGCGCCGCCAGATCGCGCTTCCGCCCGGTCTGGCACCGATCGGGGTACGTTCGGCGTTCGGCGGCATCGGTCTCTACAAAGGCCGGTTCGCCATGGCCGCGCGCTACGCCGGGCTCGATGCGGCAGGCCGCGAAGTGAACGAACATCTCGCCTTCAACGAGGATATCGGCCGCGCGGGCGGTACCCTGTACGTGGTGCCGCGCCTGATGGTGACGGCGCCGACCGAGCATCTCTACCGCGCCGCCGACGTCGGCTGGCGCTGGCGGCTGGCGATGCTGGGCGTGCGGATGGGCGAGGCGATCTCGCCGCCCTGGAAGCGCCTGTTCGGCCGCTTCTGACGGTTGCCGGGCCGGATCGGAGTCCGGTCGGCGCGCCCGTCGTCGGTCTCCGGGTCGCTTCAGCGCAGGTGGCACGCCACGACGTGGCCCGGCGCGATCTCCTTCAGGGGCGGCGACTCGACCTTGCAGCGGGCCTCGGCATAGGGGCAGCGGGTGTGGAAATGGCAGCCCGGCGGCGGCTTCACGGGGCTCGGCACGTCGCCCTGCAGCACGATCTTCTTGCGCCGGATCGCGGGGTCCGGCACCGGCACGGCCGACAGCAGCGCCTCGGTGTAGGGATGCTGCGGGTTGGTGAAGAGGGTGCGCTTGTCGGTGAACTCGACGATGCGCCCGAGATACATGACGGCGATCCGGTGGCTGATGTGCTCGACCACCGCAAGATTGTGCGAAATGAACAGGTAGGAGAGCTGGCGATCGCGCTGCAGGTCCATCAGCAGGTTGATGACCTGGGCCTGGATCGAGACGTCGAGCGCCGACACCGGCTCGTCGCCCACGATCAGTCGCGGATTGAGCGCCAGCGCGCGCGCGATGCAGATGCGTTGGCGCTGTCCGCCCGAGAACTGGTGCGGATAGTTGTCCATCTGCGCCCGGCGCAGGCCGACGCACTCGAACAGGGCGGCAACCATCTCGCGGCGCTCCTCGCCGCGGGAGATGTCGTGGACCATCAGCGGCTCGCCGACGATCTGGCCCGCCGTCATGCGCGGGTTCAGCGAGGAAAACGGGTCCTGGAAGATGATCTGCATCTGGCGTCGGAACGGACGCAGCGCTTTCGAATTCAGGGTGGAGATGTCGGTGCCGTCGACGGTGATCTTGCCCGAGGTGGGCTGCATCAGGCGCAGGATGGCGCGGCCGACCGTGGTCTTGCCGCAACCACTCTCGCCGACCAGACCGAGGGTTTCGCCTTCTCCGATCGAGAAGGAAACGCCGTCGACCGCGAAGACGTGGCCGACCGTCCGTCGCAGCAGGCCCTTGCGGACCGGGAAGTGCATCTTGAGGTTCTCGACCTCGAGAACCGGCTTTCCCGTGGACATCGCTTCAGCCATGCGAGCCTCCCTCGGCTTCGCCGGCGTGCCAGCAGGCGGCCCAGTGACCGGACTGCTTCTGTTCGTAAGGCGGATAGTCGCGTCGACAACGGTCGTCGGCTATCGTGCAGCGCGGCGCGAAGGCGCAGCCCTCGGGCAGATCGAACAGCGGCGGCACGATGCCGGGAATTTCCTGCAGTCGCTCGCCGGTGCCGATCTCCTCGCCACGCACCAGGCCCAGGCGCGGGATCGAGCGCATCAGGCCGCGCGTGTAGGGATGCAGCGGCCTGGCGAACAGGTCGCCGACCTCGGCTTCCTCGACCTTGCGGCCGGCATACATGACGATGACGCGCTGGGCGGTCTCGGCCACGACCCCGAGATCGTGGGTAATCAGAACGACGGCGGTGCCCATCTTTTTCTGCAGATCGAGGATCAGGTCCAGGATCTGGGCCTGGATGGTGACGTCGAGCGCCGTCGTGGGCTCGTCGGCGATCAGAACCTCGGGATCGCACGCCAGCGCCATCGCGATCATGGCGCGCTGGCGCATGCCGCCGCTGAGCTGGTGCGGATACTCGCGGGCCCGCTGTGCGGGTTCGGGAATGCGCACGATGTCGAGCATCTCGACCGCGCGCTTCATCGCGGCGTCGCCGGTCACGTCGCGGTGCAGGATGAACGCCTCGGCGATCTGGTGACCGATGGTCATCACCGGATTGAGCGACGTCATCGGCTCCTGGAAGATCATCGAGATCTTGTCGCCGCGCACCTTGCGCATGGTCGGCTCGTCGAGCGCCAGCACGTCGAGATCGCCCATCGTGATCTTGCCGGCCACGATGCGGCCCGGCGGATCGGGGATCAGGCGCATCAGCGACAGCGCCGTCATGCTCTTGCCGCAGCCGGACTCGCCGACGATCGCCAGCGTCTCGCGGTGCCGGACCGTGAAGGAGACGTCGTCGACCGCCTTGACGATCCCCTGCTTGGTGAAGAACCAGGTCGAGAGGCCCTCGACGACGAGCGCGTCGGTGGCGGCGCCGTCTTTCGTGGCGGCGGATGTGTCGGACATCGATCTGGCCTCAGGTCCGTTGCCGCGGGTCGAGCAGATCGCGCAAGGCGTCGCCCATCAGGTTGGTGCCGAACACCGCGAGGCTAATCACCAGGCCGGGGAAGATCACCAGCCACGGCGCGGTGCGCGCGTATTCGGCCGCCGATTCCGAGAGCATCCGTCCCCACGACGGATGCGGCTCGGGCACGCCGAGGCCGAGGAAGGAGAGCGACGCCTCGGTCAGGATGGCGGAGCCAAGCTGGGCGGTGGCGAGCACGATCAGCGGTGCGAGCGTGTTGGGCAGCACGTGGCGGACGGCGATGCGGAATTCGCTCATGCCGACGGCGCGCGCGGCCTCGACGAATGGTTGCTCGCGCAACGACAGCGTGCTCGACCTGATGACTCGGCTGATGTTCGGCACCAGGGGTATCGCGATGGCGATGATGGTGTTGCGCAGCGAGGGTCCCAACGAGGCCGCCATCACCAGCGCCATCACCAGAAGCGGCAGCGACTGCATGACGTCGGTGACGCGCTGGACGACGAGGTCGACCCAGCCGCCGAGATAGCCCGACAGGAGGCCGATCGAGACGCCCAGCGCGCAGCCCAGCACCGTGGCGCCGACGCCAACCGCCAGCGAAATGCGCGCCCCGTGAACGAGCCGGCTGAACATGTCGCGGCCCATGAAGTCCGCACCCAGCAGATGCACGGCGCCGGGCTTCACCAGCGACGCCTTGGGATTGGTCGACGTCGGGTCGAATGGCGCGATGACGTTGGCGAACAGCGCCGTCAGGACGAACAGCAGCACGATGATCGCGCCGGCCGCGCCAAGCGGGTAGCGGCGGGCGAGGAACAGCAGCGTGCCGAGACGTCCCTGGACGTTGGCGCCGGCCCGGTTCAGTTCGGCCGCGTGGTCGAGCATCGCCATCGCGCGTCTCCTCAGCCGTCGTACTTGATGCGAGGGTCGAGCGCCACGTAGGCCATGTCGACCAGGAAATTGACCACCACCACGACGATGGCGATGAACATCACGAGGTTCTGCACGATCGGATAGTCGCGCCAGCGGATCGCCTCGACAAGGAACCGCGCCACGCCGGGGATGTTGAACACGGTCTCGGTGACGATCAGACCGCCGGCCAGGAACGCCGCCTCGATGCCAATGATCGTGACGACCGGGAGCAGCGCGTTGCGCAGGGCGTGCTTGTAGTTCACCGCCATCGGCGCGGCACCCTTGGAACGCGCGGTACGGATGTAGTCCTGACGCAGCACCTCGAGCATCGAGGAGCGGGTAAGACGCATCAGCAGCGCCGAACTGCGGAATCCGACCGCCGCGGCCGGCAACGCCAGCAGCTTGACCTCGCCCCACCACGTCGCGGGCGCCTCGGTGTAGATCGGAATGAAGCCGAAGTAGTGCACGAAACCCATCAAAATCAACAGGCCGAGCCAGAAGGAAGGCAGCGACAGGCCGCTCAGGCTTACCACGCGCAGCACGTAGTCGAGCACGGTATTCTGGCGCACCGCGCTCAGAACGCCCAGCGGCACGCCAAGCGCGACCGAGAAGAACAGCGTGAGGCCCGCCAGCTTGGCCGTGATCGGGATGCGCGGCGCGATCTCGTCCAGCGCCGGCTTCTCGGACATGTAGGCCATGCCGAGGTCGCCCTGGAAAAGGCCGGCGATCCAGCGCCAGTACTGCACGAGGAAGGGCTGGTCGAGACCGAGTTCCTTCTCGATCTTGGCCTTCTCGGTGGCGTCGACGAAGCCCGCGGCGTCGAACAGGATGTCGGCGATGTTGCCGGGCACGAGCCTCAGCATGACGAACACCAGGATCGACATCCCGAACAGCGTCAGGAACATCAGCGCGCCGCGGCGGACGAGATAGGCTCCCATCGGTGGCTCCTTCGGCGGGTCGCGAGGTCTAGCGGTCCAGCCAGACGCCGTCGAAGCGCCAGCCGTTGTAGATGCTGTTGTGCTGGAGCACGAGCCCCTTCACGTAGGGCTGCATGCAGGTGTTGGCGACGCCGTGCGAGATGATCGGGCGGGCGCCGTCCTCGATCAGCTTGCGCTCGATCTCCACGATGATCGCCTTGCGTTTGGCGACGTCCGCCTCGCGCGACTGGGCGTGGATGAGCGCGTCGACGTCCTTGTTGCAGTAGTTGGTGTAGTTGCGTTCGGAGCCGCAGCTGTAGTTCTCGTAGAACACCACGTCGGGATCGTCGACGCCGATGCCGGTCAGGTTGAGCCCGACCGTGTAGTCCTTGCGCGCGACCTTGGCGTGCCAGACCGAGGTGTCGATGGCGTCGAGCTCGGCCTCGACGTGGATCTTCTTGAGCTGGTCGATCAGGATCACCGCCGGGTCGCGATAGACCGCGATGTTGCGGGTCGACACCTTGATGCGCAGCGGCTTGGCGTCGGAGTAGCCGAGCTTTTCCATGATCTTGCGCGCCTCGGCGATGTTCGCGGGCACGTCGGGGCTGTAGCCCGGCATGGTCTTCAGCGCCGCGTCGGACATGCTCCAGACGCCCGACGGCGCCGGCAGCATGGCCGCGCCGATCTGGTCGTTGCCCTGGCTGATGATGTCGACGAAGGCCTTGCGGTCGATCGCCAGCATCATCGCCTTGCGCAGGTCGGCGTTGTCGAAGGGCGCCACGTCGCGGTTGACGATCAGATTGGTGCTGACGTTGGTCGGGCGCGCCTCGCACACCGCGGTCGGCGCCTGCGCCTTGACGTCCTTCAACAGCGGGAAGCTGATGTCGCTGTCGAACGTCATGTCGAACTGTCCGGCGACGAAAGCCAGCACCCGCGTCGAGCGGTTCTCGATGATCTTCCACTCGATGGCGTCGAGATAGGGTTTGCCCTTGTCCCAGTAGTCGGCGTTCTTGACGACCTTGATGCTCTCGTTGCGCTTGAATTCGACGAACTTGAACGGCCCGGTGCCGACCGGTTTGGTGCGCATGCCCGCGGCGTTGACGTGGCAGGGATAGACCGGCGAATAGCCGCCCGCCAGCATCGCCAGGATCGACGTCTGGGGATGCTCCAGGACGAAGGTCGCCTCGTGCGGGCCGTTGACCTTTACTTCCTTGAGGTTCTGGTACCAGACCTTGCGCGGGTTCTTGCGCAGGGCGCCTTCGCTCTTGTCCTTGCCGGTCAGCTGGTTCCACGTGCAGGCGACGTCGGCGCTGGTGAAGGGCTTGCCGTCGTGCCACTTCACGCCTTCGCGGAGCTTGAACGTCAGGGCCGTCTTGTCGGCGTTCCAGCTCCAGCTGGTCGCCAGTTCGCCGATCAGCTTGTCGGGCGAATTGACCTTCTCTTTCGGGTCGAACATGACCAGATTGTTGAAGATCGCCATGAACGGCTGGTTCACCGAAATCGTCGCTTCCTCGTGGATGGAAGCGCTGGCGGGCGTGTCGCGGTGATAGATTCGCAACGTGCCGCCCGATTTCTGCGCCAGCGCCGGCGTCGCTGCGATCAGCGCGCCGGCCAACGCCGCGGCCAGCGAGCCCGTGGTGATGCTGCCCATCATGTCTCCGTTCCGCCCCGCGCCACGCTGCCGCGACCGTTGAGCCAGTCGTCTTACGGCGGTA
>CAMDVZ010000237.1 GCA_945878895.1 Caenispirillum bisanense
ATGCGCTTCTCGGTCAATCTCGGGGTGGCCGGCGCCATCGTCATATACGATCGGCTGACGACATTGGGGCGATTCGCGCCGCGTCCGGTGTCGCCCGGCGGACCGACGGAATCGCTGCAAATCCCGCCATTTGGCGCCCCGTTGTGGAAAAAACGCGCGCGAATCCGTGCCGCGAAGGCGCAAAACGCGCACAAAAAGGGGGTTTCGGCATGAAATCCGACGCATATTTTGCCGGAAACGCCGTGTTTGCAGCCTTTTTCGCGACTTTTCTGGCCCTTCCAGCATGCTCTTTCGCGCAAAATCCGCCGCCGCCCGCCGCCCTCCCGACCGCCGCCGACGCCCCCGTCCTGATCGACGAGGCGGGTGGCTGGCGGGTGTTGTCGGCCGGCCGCGGCGCCAACAAGATCTGCTACGTCGCCAACCAGCCCGACGCCGCCCAACCAGGCGAACGGCGCGATCCGCGCCCGATGCTGTTCGTCGCCTGGCGTCCCGGCAACGCAGCCCAGAACGTCGTGACGTTCTTCCCCGCCTATCGATTCAAGCCCGCCGGAGAAGCACTCGTCGAGTTCGTGCCGCCACGCACCGGCCGGCTGTTCACGACTCCCGACGCGGCGTGGGCCGCCACGCCCGAGGACGACGGCGCCCTGGTGCTCGGCATGCGGATCGCCCACACGATCACCATCCGCGGGCTCGCCGAGGATGGCCGCGCGATCGCCGACACGTTCTCGCTGGCGGGCTTCACCGCCGCCAGCGCGCGCGCCATGCTGGAGTGCGGCGTGCGCTGAGCCGCAAGGCTTTCTACACCCGCGCCGGATGCCGCAACCGGTAGCCTCCGACCACCACGAGCGCGATCACGACCAGCGTCAGCGCGATGTAGTTGAGGGCCGCCCAGCCCTTCAGTTCCAGCACCACGCTGGCGCCGATGCTGGCGATGGTGGTGGTGCCGAACACCATGAAATCGTTGAAGGCCTGCGCCTTGCCGCGCTCGGCCGGCCGGTAGGTGGTGGTGAGCAGGGTGGTGGCACCCACGAACAGGAAATTCCAGCCCACCCCGTTGAGGCTGAGCGCGCCCCGGAAGTGCCATTCCGTGACGCCCGCCAGCGCCACCACGACGCCCGCCACCAGCAGCGCGATGCCCGCGATCATGACGTTGAACAGCCCGAAGCGGGCGATCAGGTGGCCGGTGAAAAAGGACGGCAGGAACATGCCCATGACATGGACGAAGATCGTCACCGGCGCCTCGGTGCGCGGCAGGCCGCACATCACGATGGCGAGCGGCGAGGCGGCCATCACGAAGGACATCACGCCGAACGCGATCATGCCGCCAGCGGCAGCCACCATGTAGGTCGGCTGGGTCACGATCTCCAGCAACGGCCGTTGCGGACCCTGGACGTCCTCGGGCTTGACTTCGGGGTATTCGATGAAGCCCTGCACGACGAACACCAGCGCGTGCACGATGATGACGCCGACGAAGCTGGCCTGGAACAGCGGCAGCCAGAGGTCGGGCGTGAAACGGGCAAGCCCCGGTCCGAGAAAGCCCGCCAGCACGCCGCCGGCCGTCACGTAGGAGATCGCCTGGGCGCGGAAGGCCGGTGGCGCCAGCTCGACGGCCGCGAACCGGTAGAGCTGCATGTTGGCGATGGCGTTGCCGAGGAAGAAGCCGCCGACGCACATGACCGGGAAGCTGCCGAGACCCAATCCGATGGCGGCCAGCAACGCACCCGTCATGCCCATCGCCGAACCGACCCGGAAGCCGAACCGGCGCCCCCGCCGCATCGACAGCATCGAGGCCGGAAACACCGACAGCATGACGCCGAGATGCTGCACGGTGATCGGCAGGTTGGCCCACATGCGCATGTCGGGCGACACGATGGTCAGCACCGCCAGCGCCGAGGAGGCGAACATCAGCGTGTTGCTGCTCTGCGTCAGCGCCTGGCACAGCGCCAGCAAGCCGATGTTGCGCATCGCGCGCGGCGGCATGCGGGCGGGAGACGGCGGCGTGGCGGCGGTGTCGGTCATGGGGCGGGACATTAGTCCGGCCGCCGAATCGCCCCAAGGAAATAGCGGACGGATCGACGCACACGACCCATCCGGTCGGTGCGGGGCCACGGCGCGGCTGGAGCCTCGATACAAATCGCGGTGAACGGCGGACCGTCCGGCCGGTCCTCCCCGTCGCCTCGTCCGCCTTCCGCGGAGCGCCCGATCATGCAGGACTCAGCGCCGCCTCGACCATTTTCAAGGCACGATCGGCCTGCGTTCGGATCAGTCCGAGCCCCCTCGGGAGAAGCGAATTTGACGGCCTAAATCCAGCCAAACCAGCGCGTGGAGGAGCTTCGCGGTCCAGGCAGTTCGGCATTTGTCACGGCGCGCGTCCCACCGCGAGCGTCGCGGCATACGCGCGGATCCTCGCCGGGAGGCGCCTCGCGGAGTCCACTCCGTTTTCGCCGCCCGCGTCGATGCCGCCCCGACGCTCCTACTCGACTTTGAATCCCGAAGCCGCGACGATCGGCTGCCACTTCCTGAATTCGGCGGCGTCGAACGCCGCCAGCGCCTCGGGCGTGCCGCCGCGGGGTTCCATGCCGATCGCGACGATGCGGTCGCGGACTTCGGGCAGCGCCAGGATGGCGGTCACCTCCGCGCTCAACGCCGAGGTGACCGGCAAGGGCGTCTTCGCCGGCGCGTAGAGGCCCAACCACCCCTCGCCCACCAGGTCGGGATGGCCCGACTCGGCGAAGGTCGGCAGTTCCGGCGCGGCGAGCGAGCGCTGCTTCCCTGACGTGGCGAGCACACGAAGCTTGCCCGCCTTGTGGGAGGGGTGAAAGTCCGACAGCGCCGACATGCCGATCTTGAGCTGGCCGGCACCGAGGTCCGCGATCATCGGCGCGGCGCCCTTGTAGGGCACCGCCTGCATGTCGACGCCGATCGCCCGACCGAGCATCAGGCCGAAGAAGTGGGAGTGACCGCCGGGACCGGGAATGCCATAGCTTGCCATGGCGGGGTTCGCCTTGGCCCAGGCGACGAACGCCGCCATGGTGTCGACCGGCAGCGTCGGCGCGACGGCCAGGGCCAATTGAAAGGTGCTGACGAGGCTGATCGGCGCCAGATCGGTCATCGGATCGTAGGGCAATCTGGCGTAGGTGAGCTTGGCCATCACGGTCGCCACCATGCCCGCCAGCACGATCGCATTGCCATCGGGCGCCATCTTCGTGACCGCCTCCGTCGCGATGACGCCGCCCGAACCGGGCTTGTTTTCGACGACGACCGAAACTCCCGTGCGCTCGCGGAGCTTGTCGGCCACCAGGCGGGCGACGAAATCGGCGCTGCTGCCCGCCGAAAGGCCCACGAACAGGCGAATCGGTCCGCGCGGGAACGCGTTTTGCGCCCGTGCCGGAATCGCCGAGGCGCCCAGCAAGGCGGCGGTCGACGCCAGGACTCCGCGGCGATGGAAGCGTTTCATTTTTTCCTCCCCTTCGTCGACCACGCCGACTGCGTGTCCCGTTCGGTTCACCGCCGCTGGCCGCTCGTGCCGGCGCCGCTAGAGCATGTTCATGCCGCCGCCGGCGCTGATGTTCTGGCCCGTCACGACGCCGACGTCGTCGGAAGCAAGAAACGCGATGCCGGCGGCCTGTTCGTCGGCCGTCGCCTGGCGGCCCATGGGAACGATGTCGAGGGTGCGCTTGCCCATTTCCTTGAGATACTCGGACTCCTGGCCTTGCCGGACGCGGATGCCGCGCGCGACGAGCCGGTCGGGCCGGGTGTCGGTCGGGCCGGGCGAGAAGCAATTGCAGATGATGCCGAACGTCGCGTATTCCCGCGCGATGCTCGTGGTGAGCCCCAGCACCGCGCCCTTGCCGGCATTGTAGGGCGCCCGATCCCACAGGCCATTGCGCGCCGATTCGGCGCCGACGTTGACGATGCGCCCGAAGCGGCGCTCGACCATGTGCGGCAGCACCGCGCGGCTGCAGAAGATCGTCGGCAGGATGCTGCGATTCATCTCCTCGACGATCGCGTCGGGTTCCCAGAGATGGAAGGATTTCAGGTCCGTCGCGCCGCCGATGTTGTTGACCAGCACGTCGACGCGGCCCAGGCGCTCCAGGGCGAAGGCGGTCAGGGCTTGCGCGCCCTCCCAGGTCATCAGGTCGCCCACGAACATCTCGCCCCGGGCGCCACCGATTTCGCGCAGGTCGCCGAAGGTTCGCGCCGCCCCCTCGGCGGACGCGTCGGCGACCACGACGGTCGCGCCTTCGCGGGCGAAGCGCCGCGCCGTCGCGCGGCCGATGCCCTGGCCGGCGCCGGTGACGATGCAGACCTTGTCCTTCAGCCGGTTCAACACTGGCGCTCTCCGTTCGATTTCCGCGCGCGGACCCGGGGAATCCGGCGTCGCGCCGACACAGGCGGTGCCCGTTACTTCTGCCCCGGGGTGCGGGCGCACTCGACGACGAGGCGCCGCCATTCGTGGGGAAACTTGTCGGTCGGCGAGAGTCGCTCCGGCGTCGTGTAGTCGGTGATCTCGGCCATCAAGCCGTCCTGGCCGGAAAAATTCTCGACCATCTTCCAGCGGTAGTAGACGCCGATATAGGCCCGCCAGAACAGCTCGTTCAGGAGGTTCACGCGACGCACGGCGAAGAAATAGAAGTTGTTGGTGTGCCCCTCGTCGATCGGGACCTCGCAGCGCGTGAAGGTGAGGCGCCGGTAGTCGACGCGCACGGTGCAGGGAAGATGCACGCCCGTGCTCCATTCAGTGCCGGCCTCCGTCATCGGCGGCGAGGGCGGCAGCAATCCCCGGAAAAACCCGCAAATCCGGCTGAAATGGAGCCGCATGCGCGTCGGCGGCCATTTCTGCCCGCCGAGCGCGGGGTAGGTATGCTGGAACGGTCGCTGCTTCGGCGGTTGACTTTTGGCGTCGCCCGCGCCGGCCTGATTCGCCGTCGGACCCATGTAGGTCAGGCCGGTGGCGGTCCTGGGATCGTAGACCAGCGACCGGTTGTTCACGCGCATCACGGCTGGACGCACCGGCCCGGAATGGACGAGGGCCGCGAGCGGCGCGGTGGGCCGCGTCAGCATTTCGATCGAGTTGCGATGCACCTAGAAAACATGCGCGTCGGAAAAATTCTCTATCGAGGGACGCCAGTTCGAGTTCCAGGTCTGCTCGGCCGTGACGACGACGTACTTGTCGTCGAAGAATTCCGGCGGCACGTCCTCCTCGATGGGCGCCGGCGCGCCCGTCCCCATCCAGACGAAAACCACGTCCTTGATCGTCCGTGTCGGATAGCAACGCGCCCGGGTGCCCGGCGCGCCGGGTATTTGCGACTCCGGCCCCTCGCCCAGAACCGCCAGACAGTTGCCTTTCCCGTCGAACGTCCAGCCATGATAGGGGCAGCTCAGCGTCCCCTTGAAATGCGATTCGCCACGCGACAGATGGGCGCCCCGGTGCGGACATTCGCGCGCCAGCGCGACGACCTCGTTGTCGGCATCGCGGAAAAAGACGAGATGCTGGCCGACGATTTTCAGTTCCGTCGGGCGCTTCGTTCCGACTTTTTTCGCCGGCAGGGCGGGATACCAATACTCGCGCAGCCCGACCTCCGGCATCCGCTCGCGCAAGCCGACCGGCGCGGTTTTCCCGCCGCTGTCCGGCACTGCCGCGGCGATCGTCGCGCTCGGTCCCATCCTGGCCCCCCTCGGATATCGATTCCGTCTGGCCGCCGCCTCTGTCGCGGAGACACTCGCTCCGCAACGGACGCTACTATCGGCCAAGGCTGGTCGTAAAGCCGACGTTGAGGACGGTACCGGGAGCCAGCCCACTCGATAGCGACGGGGGTGCCACGCCTGTTTCTTGCCGCCTCGCGACCACCGCATGGAAACCGGGCAACGGCTCCGAAGACGTGCGGACGCCGTGGTCCGGGCACCTGGAAGCGCCGGTTGCGCCGCCCGCCCGCCGGGACTATCTCACCGCCGATGAGCCTGCTCCCGACCGAACTCCTGCAAATCGCCGAGCCCGCGCGTCGCAACGACACGCGGCCGAACCTGCTGGGCCTGTCGCGCGAGCAGCTGAAGGCGCTGCTGGCCGAACATGGCCTCGAGCCGTTCCGGGCCGGCCAGATCTGGCACTGGATCTATTGGCAGGGCGTTCGCGAGTTCGGCGTCATGAGCAACATCGCGCGCAAGACGCGCGAGCGGCTGGAGGAGCTGTTCGTCATCGACCGGCCGGCCGTGTCGACCGAGCAGCGTTCCACCGACGGCACCCGCAAATGGCTGCTGCGCCTGTCCGACGGCCAGGAAGTCGAGTGCGTCAACATCCCCGAGGAGGATCGCGGCTCCGTCTGCGTGTCGAGCCAGGTCGGCTGCACGCTGACCTGCAGCTTCTGCCACACCGGCACCCAGCCGCTGGTGCGCAACCTCTCGGCCGGCGAGATCGTGGGCCAGTTCATGGTAGCGCGCGACAGCTACGGCGAATGGCCCTCGCCGACCGAATCCACCCGCATGCTCAGCAACATCGTCATGATGGGGATGGGCGAGCCGCTCTACAATTTCGACAATGTCGCGACGGCGCTGCGCATCGTGATGGACGACCAGGGCATCGCGCTCGGCCGCCGCCGCATCACGCTCTCGACGTCGGGGATCGTGCCGATGATCCCGAAGGTCGCGACCGAGCTCGACGTGAACCTGGCCGTCTCGCTGCACGCCGTCAGCGACGAGGTCCGCGACCTGCTGGTGCCCGTCAACAAGAAGTGGCCGATCGCCGAGCTGCTGAAGGCCTGCGCCGACTTCCCGAGCGCCCGCAACAGCCGGCGCATCACCTTCGAATACGTGATGCTGAAGGGCGTCAACGACAGCGACGCCGACGCGCGCGAACTGGTGCGGCTGCTGACCCCGATCCACGCCAAGGTAAACCTGATCCCGTTCAATCCATGGCCGGGCGCGCCCTACGAGTGCAGCTCCAACAACCGCATCCACCGCTTCGCCGAGATCGTGAACGCGGGCGGCCTCAGCGCCCCGGTGCGCACGCCGCGTGGTCGCGACATCTTCGCGGCCTGCGGCCAGCTCAAGAGCGAAAGCGTGCGCGACCGCCGCACCAAGGTCCGCGACCTGGAGGCGAAGGCGGGGGTTTAAGGCGCGGGCGTCGGCGAACGGAGACGTTCTTCAGCGGCGATGACTATTCCTTCTCCCCTCGCATGAGCTAGGGTGGCTACACATCTCTGTTGGCGCCGAAAAGAACTGTGCCGCAGCGACTTCTTCCCTTCCCCCGCTGGCGGGGGAAGGTGCCCCGAAGGGGCGGAAGGGCATAGGCGCTAGGATAGCTGGATCTGAGCCTTCAAATTCCCTTCCCCCGCTGGCGGGGGAAGCAACCGTAAGATGGGGTGTGGGGTCATTCGGTGTTTTCGTGTTTTCCCTGGCGCCTCCCGTGGGCATCGCTGGTTGCCTGTCGACCTCGTGGTGGCCCGCCGC
>CAMDVZ010000238.1 GCA_945878895.1 Caenispirillum bisanense
CAAACAGACCCTGATCGAGGAAGTCGCCGCATGGGAGCACGAGCGCAATACCAACCACGCCAAGGCGAACTGGCAATTCACGACCCAAAACGCCCGCATCAAGCTCAAGCACCTCTACCCTTCAATCTGAACGAATCGGGCGACTAGATCATTCAATTGATATATTGAATGTAATGCGAAACCGCAACTCCGGCAAGGATCTCGCGTGTGTTCGAATCGGCCGTCGTGAACGAGACTGCGTGGCGCCTGGCCTGCTTCGCCGGCGTTCTGGTGGCTGCGATGGTTTGGGAGGCCATGGCGCCCCGACGCCGTCGCGACGTCCACCTCGGTCCGCGCTTGACCAGCAATCTCGCCATTGCCGCGCTGAACGTCGGATTGGTCCGGCTGATCTTGCCGCTGTCGGCGGTCGCCTTCGCGGAACTGACGACGGCGCGCGGCTGGGGCCTCTTCAACGCAATGGTGCTCCCTCCCTGGCTCGTCCTCGTGCTGGCGGTCGTGGCACTCGACCTGGTCGTCTATCTCCAGCACGTGATGTTCCATGCCGTGCCGGCGTTCTGGCGCCTGCACCGGATGCACCACGCCGACCAGGCATTCGACGTCACGACCGGGCTGCGCTTCCATCCGCTCGAGATACTGCTCTCGATGGGCGTCAAGTTCGCCGCGATACTGGTTCTGGGAGCTCCGGCGGTCGCGGTGCTGGCGTTCGAGATCCTTCTCAACGCGACAGCGATGTTCAACCACGCCAACGCGCGCCTGCCCGCCGCGCTCGACCGCGCCTTGCGCTGGATAGTCGTCACGCCAGACATGCACCGGGCGCATCATTCCATCCATCAACGCGAGACCAACAGCAATTTCGGTTTCTGCCTGACGTGGTGGGATCGCCTGCTCGGAACCTGGCGCGCCCAGCCGGTCGATGGCCACGAGGACATGACCATCGGCATCGACCAGTTCCGGACCCGCCGCGACCAGTGGCTCGACCGGATGTTGCTCCAGCCGTTTCGCGGCCCGTCCGATGGTTATCCGATCGACCGGCCGGATGGCCATTCGTGACGACGGGCGGACCGTGATCGAGAGTTGTCTGGCGGGCGCTTGTCCAGAGCCGCGCCGCCCGCCGGCAACGGCGGCACGCGGACGATCGGCGAGGCGACCGCCGTTATCGCGTTGCCGCAACCAGCGACAACACCACGGCCAGGGTTCCAAGCCCGCTCCGCACCGCGTGCAGATGGCCCCAGCGAACCAGCAGCGCCCGGCTGGCCGGACCTGCCGCCTCGGGAGCGATCGCGTTCAGCTTGTGGTTGGTCGGCATGATGCCGAACAAGGTGAAAGGCCAGTTGGCGACAAGGACGACGGCGGCTGCCAGCCACCAGCCGTTGCTGGTCGACCACCACGCGAGGACGCCCAGCGCGAAGCCGACGACCGCCAGCGTCGCCTGCATGGCGAAGCCGCGGGCGTAGGCGGGCTTCCACTGGATCAGCGCGGCGCGGTCGTCGAGCATCAGACGGGCGGGCTGTTCGGCGACGGTGATGTAGATCGCGGCACCGGCGAACAGGGCCGCGGCGACGATCGCGAGAAGGCCGGCGAGCATGGTGTTCTCCCTGGGGCGGGGCCTACGCCGCCGCGAGCGTCAGCGGCGGCGGGTTCTTGAGCGTCTGGTAGATCACGCAGTAGCGCTCGGTCAGCTTGTAGAGCGTCGCCAGCTGCTCGGGCGTGGCGTCGGTGTCGAGATCGAAGGCGAGCTGGATGTCGCGGAAGCCGACCGGGGCGTCCTTGGCGACGCCGAGCGTACCCCGGAAATCGAGGTCCCCCTGGGCGCGCACGGTGCCCTTGCGGATCTTGATGCCAAGAGCCGTCGACACCGCCTTCAGCGTCACGCCGGCGCAGGCCACCAGGGCTTCCAGCAGCATGTCGCCGGAGCAGGCCTGCATGCCATCGCCGCCAGTCGCCGGATGCAGGCCGGCATCGACCAGCATGCGGCCGGTGTCGACCTTGCAGGAAATGCCCTCGCCGTCGAGATCGCCGGAGGCCTTGAGCGTCACCACGGCCGCGGTCGCGTCCTGGCGGTACTTGTCCTTCAGCGGTGCCTGGGTGGCGCGCAGCGTGTCGGCGTCCATGGGAGTTCCTTTTGCGGTGGCGTGATGCCAGCCCGACCGCGTGATGGCGGAGGGGACGGCGAATAGACATGACAATCTATGTAATGTATAAGACCGTAGATGTCAAGGTTGCCGTCGCGGTCGTCCCGGCCCGGTGGGCGGGCCATCCGGTCGACCACCGCCGGGAGGTCACGGTGACCGGTGTGCCATCCCGCATGAGGGTCCGCTCACCCTGTCCAGGCGATGTTTTGTCCGGGATTCTGGTGAACCATCCAGCCTTCGGCGCCCGTCATCCAGGTGAAAACGGCGCCATCCAGCCGAATTTGGCCCTATCCAGGCGAAACCGGAAGTGGCGTGGGTAGAACTAGACGAGAGGTGGTGGCGTATACACCGAACGGCAAGTCCGCCGCGTCGCCCGGTAACTCGGCGCGACGTCGTCCTCGCCGGACCGCTGTATCGACGACGGCCACGCGGCGTGGTTTCGACTTTGGCAGGCGGGTAATAGCTAATATTTAGTGTCGAATAATTTTTATTGTTTGTAATTTGTGTGGAATGACCTATTTTCACATCCGTGGGGTTCGTGGAGATCGACCATGGATGGTATCGACATTCGTGCGCTGGCACTGGGCGCCGCTTTCGCTCTGGGCATCGGCTTCGGCGGCATCGCCCGCTGGTCGGCCTTCTGCGTGCGCGGCGCCGTCGAGGACGTCCTGACCAAACCCGACGCGCCCCGGCTGCGCGGCTATCTGCTGGCGTTGGTCGTGGCGCTGGTCGGCACCCAGGCGCTGGCCGCCTGCGGAATCGTCGACATCGGCAAATCGATCTATCTGACGGGCGCCTTGCCGCTGGGCGGCGCGTTGCTCGGCGGCCTGATGTTCGGGGTCGGCATGGTGCTGGCCGGTGGTTGCGGCGGGCGCCTGCTGGTGCTGGCGGCGGGTGGCAATCTGCGCTCGCTGATCGTGCTGATGGTGATGGGACTGGCGGCCTACGCCACCCTGCGCGGCATCCTGGCGATTCCCCGCCAGTCGCTGGCCGCCGCCACCGGCATCGAGCCCAAGGCGCTTGGCCTCGCCGACCAGGGTCTCGGCACGCTGCTCGCCGCCCGGACCGGTCTCTCCAACGATTCGGCACGCTGGCTCGCCGTGGTGCTGCTGGTTGTTCCGGCGCTGGCGTTTGTGGCGCGTCGTCGCGTGGCGGCGCGCCATCTCGTCGGCGGCGCACTGATCGGCGCCTTCGTGGTCGCGGGCTTCGCCGTGACCGGCTGGCTCGGCAACGACGAGTTCCAGCCGCTCCCGGTGGAGAGCCTGACCGTGACCGGCCCGGTGGCGCAGACCATCGTCTACGCGTTGACCTACACCGGCTCGACGCTCGATTTCGGCATCGCGGTCACGCTCGGCATTCCGCTCGGCGCGTTCCTGGTGGCCGCGCTGCGTGGCGAGCTAAGGCTGCAAGGCTTCGAGAACGCCAACCAGACCGCGCGCTATCTGCTGGGCGGCGTCCTGATGGGTGTCGGCGGCGTGCTGTCGATGGGCTGCACGATCGGCCAGGGGCTGACCGGCGTGGCGACCCTGTCGATGGGGTCCTTCGCGGCCATCCTCGCGATTTTCTCGGGCGCTGCCCCCGCGCTGTCGTGGACCCGTGTCGCGGCGGCCTTGCGGGCCGCTCGCGGCACTTCCGACGAAGCGTTGGCGGCCGTCTCGCATCTGTAGGCAGGCCGACCCGCCGGTGTCGGCGGAGCGGGGGATGCGATAGGCTGCGGTTCCCGTTACGCAGCCATCGCAGGTCCGATCATGATTCCGCTCGACTCGCCCGTCGCCGGCATCGCGCTCAAGACCATCCAGGCCAACGGCATTACCCAGCGCTACGCCGAAATCGGCAGTGGCCCCATCGTGCTGTTCTGCCACGGCTGGCCCGAGAGCTGGTACTCGTGGCGCCACCAGATGCTGGCGGTCGCCGCCGCCGGCTATCGCGCCATCGCCCCCGACATGCGCGGCTACGGTAGCACCGACGCGCCCGCGGCGCTGGAGGACTACACGCTGCTGCACATGGTCGGCGACATGGTCGATCTGGTGAAGCAGCTGGGCGAGAAGCAGGCCGTGATCGTCGGCCACGACTGGGGCGCGCCGATCGCCTGGAACAGCGCCATGCTGCGGCCCGATGTTTTCCGCGCCGTGATCGGCATGAGCGTGCCGTGGTCGCCGCCGGGCTACGTCGATTTCCTCGCCGCGATGGAGAAGCTCGGCGTCACCACCTTCTACATCCAGTATTTCCAGAAGCAGGGCATCCCCGAAGCGGAGTTCGAGAAGGACGTCCGCGCCACCCTGCGGCGGGTCAATTTCTCGGCCTCCGGCGACAATGTCGCGCGCGGCGCCGGCTTCGCTGTGTTGCCCGAGGGCGGCGGCTTTCTCGACAACACGGTCGATCCGGAAACCCTGCCGGCGTGGCTGACCGGGGCCGATCTCGACTACTACGAAGGCGAATTCAAGCGCGCGGGCTTTCGCGGCGGTCTCAACTGGTATCGCAACATGACCCGTTCGTGGCTGCTGATGGGGCCGTGGCGCGGCAAACCGATCGACCAGCCCTCGCTGTTCATCGCCGGCAGCATGGATGGCGTGCTGCGCTTCCCGGCCTCGAAGGCGCAGATCGAAGCGTTCCCGAAAACCCTGCCTGGCCTGCGCGGCAGCCACATCCTCGACGGCGCTGGCCACTGGGTCCAGCGCGAGCGCGCCGCCGACGTGAACCGGCTGGTGGTCGATTTCCTGAAGGGGTTGTAGAGACAACAGGCCTTTCCAACCGGCCGGAGTCGCGGCACACTGGCGATCTCCGAACCGGGGAGGGTGTCGTGCCGACATCGACCAGCAGAGCCGTCTTCGTCGCCGCGACGCTGTCGCTCGCCAGCATCGGCATCGTGTCGGCGCAGGAATGCCCCGAGCCGCCGCCCACGCCGGAGCCAACCACGTCGATGGCGCCCGACGCCGCGCCGATCCTGCTCGCGCAGGGCGGCTACAAGACGGGCAAGCCCTTCGACTTCAGCCCCTCCGGCAGCCCGACCGACTCGCTGAACGATCCCAAACAGCGTTCCTGGGATCTGGCGCCGCGCGGCAGCAACGACACGCTGGGCAGCAATCCCCCGAAGCTCGGCGATCCGCCCGCCAAACGCTACGGCAGCCCGCGCGGCTCTGGCCGCGAGAACTGACCGTCGGTCCTGCGTCTATTTCGCCCCGACGCCGTCCTTCTTCAGGAACGAGAAGTCGCAGCCGTCCTCGGCCTGGGTGACGAAGGTGTCGTAGAGCCAGGCGTGGCCGCGCGTCGGTTTGACGACCTTGGCGGCCTCGATCTCGAACGCGGCGCGGCGCTTTGCCAGGGTCGCATCGTCGACCAGCAGGTCGAGCGAGCGGTTCCGCACGCTCAGCCGCACCCGGTCGCCGTTCTCGACCAGCGCCAGCGGTCCGCCCGAGGCCGCGTCGGGCGAGATATGCAGCACGATGGTGCCGTAGGCGGTGCCGCTCATGCGCGCGTCGGACATCCGCACCATGTCCTTGAGGCCCGCCGCCGCCAGCTTCTTGGGGATCGGCAGATAGCCCGCCTCGGGCATGCCCGATTCGCTGCGCGGCCCGGCGTTCTTCAGCACCATGATGTCGTCCCTGGCGATGTCGAGCGCCGGATCGTCGACGCGCGCGGCCAGATCCTCCAGCGACTCGAACACCACGCAGCGCGCCTCCTTCTCGAACAGGGTCGGATCGGCCGCCGAGCGTTTCAGGATGGCGCCACCCGGCGCCAGGCTGCCGAACAGCGACACCAGCCCGCCGGTCGGCGAGATCGGATCGACGAAGGGCCGCACCACGGCGCGATCGACCCATGGATCCCACTCGTCGAGCCGTTCGCCCAGCGTCCTGCCCTCGATCGTCGTGCAATCCAGATGCAGCAGGTGGCGCATCTCGCGCATGACGGCGGGGATGCCGCCGGCGGCGGCGAGGTCGATCATGTAGTGGGCGCCGGTCGGCTTGAGATCGACCAGCACCGGCGTGGTGTCGGACAGCTCGTTGAGCCGCTTCAGGTCGAGCGGATGGCCAAGCCGGCCCGCGATGGCGGCGAGATGCACGATGGCGTTGGTCGAGCCGCCGATCGCCAGCAGCACGCGGGTGGCGTTCTCGATCGCCTTCGCGGATATGATTTTCGAGGGCGTGCGGTCGGTGCCGATCATTTCGACCGCCAGACGCCCGCTTTCCTCGGCGATGCGCAGCCGGTCGGCGTCGGTGGCCGGCACGGCCGCCGCACCCGCCGGCATCATGCCAAGCGCCTCGGCGATCGAGGCCATCGTGCTGGCGGTGCCCATCACCGCGCAGGTGCCGGCGGTCGAGGCCAGCCGCCCCTCGACCTCGGTGATCTGCTGCTCGGAGACTTCGCCGGCACGATAGCGCGCCCAGTAGCGGCGGCAGTCGGTGCAGGCACCCAGACGCTCGCCGCGGTAGTTGCTGGTCGACATCGGCCCGGTCACGAGCTGGATGGACGGGATGTCGGCCGAGGCCGCACCCATCAGCTGCGCCGGCACGGTCTTGTCGCAGCCGCCCACCAGCACGACGACGTCCATCGGCTGGGCGCGGACCATCTCCTCGACGTCCATCGACATCAGGTTGCGGAACTTCAGGCTGGTCGGCGTCAGATACGCTTCGCCGAGCGAAATGGTCGGGAAGTCGATCGGCAGGCCGCCGGCCGCCAGCACGCCGCGTTTCACGGCATCGACCAGCTCGGGAATCGTGCGGTGGCAGTTGTTGAAACCGCTGGCGGACTGGCAAATGCCGACCACCGGCTTCTCCAGCATCGAGCGGCTGTAGCCCATCGAGGAGGCGAAGGAGCGCCGGAGATAGGCGCTGAAGCCGGCGTCGCCGTAGTTGGTCAGGCCCCGCTTCATGCCCCGTGGTTCGTTCTTGTCGCTCACGCTCGTTCCTCCCCGCGCCGTCGCTGGTCCTAGTCGCGCCCTCTTGCCACGCGACGCGGCGCGATCATAATCGAACCGTCTTCCGGTTCAGGAGGTTTTCATGGGCAGCCTTTCGATACGCGCCGCGTTGGCGGCATTGCTGGTCGCGGTCTTCGCCGGCTCGGCGATGGCCCAGTCCTGCGACAAGCCGACGCCGCCGGACAAGCCAACCAGCGCGCTGCCCTCGCAGGACACCACGCGCGACGCCTGATACCAGCCGACTTATCGAGTGACACACGCCCATTTCCTGGTGCCGATGGAGGGGATCCGGGCTGGATCGTCGACGAGGAAGCGCCAGGCGCTTTGACAGGCGTCGAGGATCTCGTCGCAGGTGTTCCAGACCCGGGCGCAGAGCTTGT
>CAMDVZ010000239.1 GCA_945878895.1 Caenispirillum bisanense
GGCGCGCGGGGCCGGGTGGCCTCCCGGCCCCGCGCATTCCTTGCGGAACGACCCCAATATAGACCCCTTCGCTTACACAAGGTGCCCGAAGGGCGGATGGGGGTGGGTGGCGTGACAAGCACGAGGTCGACGACCGGACATGGCCTCGACACGACCGCGCGAAGCGCGACCATCTTTTTGCCTTGGCGCGCATCGATTGCGACGACAACGAAGGGATTGCGCTTCGCGCGGTCGTTTCGAGGATGTCCGAAAATTCCGGCGTTGTCCGCGCGGCGCCACCCACCCCCATCCGCCCTTCGGGCACCTTCCCCCGCCGCTGGCGAGGGAAGGTATGATTTTTGGCGACGACGCGGATCGCGCGGTGTTGCCCGCCAATTGTCGTTGCGGCGCGCGTCTTCCGCGGTCACGCAGCCATGACCGCGCTCGCCCGCCTGCAGGCCGAGTTCGCGGCGTGGATGCGCGAGGCGCCGGTCGTGCCCGCCAATCCGCGTGCTGGCGGCAACGCGCCCGACGAGCCCGCGGCACCCGACGATCTGCGCGCCCGCGTGCTCGACACGAAGAAGACGCATCGCGACATCCTGCTCGGCGTCTACCGCGACGCCTATGCGTTGCGGCTGATCGAGGTGCTGGAAACCGATTTCCCGGGCCTTTACGCGATGGCAGGGCCCCACGATTTCGACCTGATGGCGCGTGCCTATATCCGCGCCCATCCCTCGACCACGCCATCGGTGCGCTGGTTCGGGCGACACCTCGCGGCGTTCCTCGCCAGCACGCCTCCGTTCGACGCGACGCCCGCCGCCGCCGACATGGCGCGCTTCGAATGGTTGCTGGGCGAGGCCTTCGACGCCGCCGACGCCGAGCCGCTGACGTTCGAGCAACTGGCGGGCGCACCGCCCGAAGCGTGGACGAGCCTGCGCCTGTCGTTCGTGCCGTCGCTGCGCCGCGCGACCCTGACCCACCAGGCGCCGCAAGCCTCCCTGCGCCGCGTCGAGGTCGAGCCGGGCGAGCTCGACGTGCGGGCGAACGCGGCCGACGACTCTTCCCGGGAGCCCGCCACTCCAGTGGCGCCTTCTTCGCACCCGACGACGGCGAGCGATGTCGACGAGGGCGTCGACCGGACGGCGCACATGAGCGCCACTGGAGTGGCGCGCTCCCGGAAAGAGCATGACGGTCTCGTCGTCGCGGCCCGACACCAGCCCGCCGTCGAACACTGGCTGATCTGGCGTCCCGCCGCCGATGCCGACGCGTTGTTCCGCTCGCTGGCGCCCGACGAGGCCGTGGCGCTCGACGCCGCGCGCGAGGGCGCGAATTTCCCCGAACTGTGCGCATTGCTCGCGGCGTTCGCCGCCACGCCGGAAGCCGCCGCCCAACGCGCCGCCGGGCTGCTGCGGGTGTGGCTTGACGAGGGGCTGATCGAGGACGCGGCCTGGGACTGACGGCACGCGACGGGCAAGCGATGCCTCAGCCGGCGCCCGGCAAACCCGGTTCGGTGGCGATCATCGCGGGACGCGCCACGACCCGCTGCCACCACGCGGCGAGACGCGGATGGCCGGCCAGCAGCGCGGCACCCTCCGGCGCCGCGACGAAGTACGCCAGCATCGGCGCCGTCGCTGAAGCCGCTTATACGGCTTCTTCGTCGGGAATCCGCCGTCGAGCAAGATGGCATGAAGCGGCTGGGCCACTCCATCGCCTTCGAACCAAGTGGAGCCGGCTCATCGCGAGTGCGGAGGCGCACCGCGTGGCGCCGGCCGTCGGATGAGCCGGCTCGCTCGTCTATTGCGTTGCGCGACGAGCACCGGGAGAAAATTAGGTCGATCGTGCCACGACGTCCACGCCCGACCGGAATCGACTGGCCCCGGTTCTTGACGAACGGCGCGATTCGACTATCTTCGTGGAAGCCGGGAGTGCGTCACCTAGCACGTCGAGGCTCCGGCCTCGCCCGGCGTCCAGTCCCATCCTTCCTTTGGAAACCTGACGATCCCGTAGCCCGCGACGCCGCCCTTCGCGTCGGTCCGCAGCGAGGGCTCCAGTTTCGAATACCATCGATCGTCGTTCCGCTCGAACCGCCGCCATACGGCGCCCGCGACCATGTCCGCGAGCTGGATGCCGACGCTCAAGTGGGATGGCTGCAGAAACACGCTCTCGACGAGGTTCGCGTAGCGAACGACGTTGCGACCCGTGGAGTAAATCAGCGTGTCGTGGTGCTGGCGCAGATTCCTGTCGTCGGCCGGGCCACGGTGATCCGAAACGACGATGCCGTACTCCCTGCGCCCGAGCCCGCGGCCGACGCCCTGGAGAAAGTACTGGAACCGCTCGATCACCGGCTTGTAGGTGGCGTGGTACAGGTCGGCTTGGGTGGCAATCGGATCGTATCCGTACGCCGCCGGCGCGGAGGCCACGCACGCGAGGGTCGTCACGGCGTTGCCCGCGCAAAGCATTGCGTAGATCTCGGCGCGAACGATGTCCCGCCCGGCCGGGTCGAGATGCCGTAGTGGATTGTGTGCGTCTTGGTTGTGGGGCGAGAAGTATTGCCACTTGATCTCGCCTCTGATTCCATGCCGGGATTTGATGCCGGAAAACCGGTCCCGGACCCGCGGCCACGCTGCTTCGGCGATGATGGCGCCGCCAACCACGAAATACCGCGCGCCCTTGGCGAGAGCGTCGGGACGCGGCGGGGTGCCGGACTCATCGACGAAGAGAAGATGCATTCATGAATGTCTCTCAATCGGGAGGGGCACTATGGGCGACGAGGGAGCCGACCGTCAATCCCGGTGGTGGCCGCCCGCAACCGGCGGCATCGCGCGAGCGTCGCCGATCGGTGCCGCCGCTCGACCCGCCAGCTCGGTTGCCGGCAACCGCCCGCCCTCCCTCACCCCGGATTGCGCGCGCTCACCAGCCAGCACGCCACCGGCAGCCGCACGCCTTGCGCGGTGTGATGCTTCGCCAGTGCCGCGCGGATCCTCGGGCTGCAGCGAGGCGCCCGCGAAGGCTTCGTCGACATAGGCGGTGATGGCGCAGGTCTCGTGCAACGCGAACCCGTCGTGCACGAGCGTCGGCACGCGGCCGAACGGATGCATGGCGAGATAGGCGGCCGGCACGTCGGGCGCGAAGGGATTCACCTCGACGCGGTCGTACAGGACGCGCTTTTCCTCCAGCGCCAGGCGGGCGATGCGACGATAGCCGCTATGGCGGTAGCCGTGGAGAGTGGTGGGCATGGTCGGCAAGCTGCTTCCCGACGAGGACGTGGTCGCCGCGCCTATCGCCTGGGCATCACGACCAGTTCGCCGTTCATCGAGGGCTGGTGGGTATCGCAGACGATGCCGAAGATGCCGACCTTGTCGGCCACGAACGTCACGCGGTGGGCGTGGCCGCGCTTGAGCGTGAAGGTCTGGCCGAACGCGGCGATGGTCGTCGGGTGCGCCGCGCCGTGGATGCCCACGAACTCCAGCGTCACCTCGTCGCCCTGCGCGACGGTGATCTGGGCCGGTTGCCAGACATAGGCGCTGACCTCCCAGCGGCGGGTCTTCTCGTCGGGCGAGGCGATCACGTAGCCGCCGCCGGGCGGCAGCGGTCCGGCCGGAAGCGGCTCCTTGTCGGTCGTGGCGCCGCCCTTGGGCTCGACCGCGAGCACGGTGAAGAAACGTTTCTCGGCCGAGGCCGCGCCGCTCCAGGCCACGGCACCGGCGAGGCCGGCGAACGACAGGGCGAGCAACCTGAGCGCGGACCACGGCGGCATCTTGTTCCCGGACATCGGAGTCTTCCCTTCCCGCGATCGCGCGACGTCGGTATCTGGGTCCACCGACGGGTCCGCGTCAACCGGCTTCGCGGCCAGCGACCGGTCGGCGCGAACCGATCAACCGCACGACGCAAATCCCGCCGATCGACAACGCCACGCCACCCGCCGGCAGGGCGCGAAGCCGGCCCCTCCCCGATGGCGCTCGTGTGCCGATGCTCGTCGGCCCGCGCCGAGGCGCCATGGCCGAAGCCCGGCGCCGGCAGCAGGCCGATCGCGCAGGCGACGCACGGCGGCCAGCGAGGCGCGACGGCGGGTGCCGGTTCGCGCCCGACGGCACGGGAAAATAGTCCACCGCGTTCGAACTCACCCCCGATTGCGCGCCGTTAGGAGCCAGCACGCCGCCGGCAACCGCACGCCCTCCGCCGTGAGGTGTTTCGCCAGCGCCGACTGGATCGCGTCGGCGACCCTGGCGCGGGTGGCCTCGTCGGCCTGGCGGAGCGGGCGGGCCAGCGGGCCCATGTCGATGGCGGTGCGGACGGCGTCTTCCAGCGGGCCGTCCGACAGGCTCATGGTGTCGTCGACGCGATCGAGGTTCACGTCGACGAAGCCCGCCGCGCCGAGCACTCGACGCGCCCGGTCGGGATCGCTCAGGCTGAAGGGGCCGGGGTCGCCTTGGTTGGGGCGCGGCATTGGCGGCAGATGCGGGATGGCGGCCATGAAGGGCACGAACATCCAGCCGTTCTCCTTGACCGGCCGCCACACCAGCAGTGTCACGCGACCGCCCGGCTTCAGGCCGCGGCGGAGGTTGGCGAAGGCGGCTTCGGGGTGGCCGAAGAACATGACGCCGAAGCGCGAGAACAGCAGGTCGGCGGCTTCCGGTCCGAAGTCGTGCGTGGAGGCGTCGGCGGCGGCGAAGCGGGCGTGGGCGAGGCCGGCGGAGGCGGCGCGGCGGCTGGCTTCGGCGATCATGTCGGGCGAGAGGTCGGCCCCCAGCACGTGGCCGGTCGGGCCGACGGATCTCGCCAGCGCCAGGGTCGTGTGACCGAGGCCGCAACCGATGTCGATCGCGCGTTCGCCTGGCCTGGCGGCGGCGGCGCGCAGGGCGTGCTCGCCCAGCGGCTTCAGGCGCGATTCGATGCGGGCGTCGCGGTCGAGCCACAGCGCGCCGCCCTCGCCGCGCCAGAACGCGACCTGGTCGGCGTGCAGCTTTTCGGGCGAGGCGGCGGGGTCGCTCACTGGCCGGTCTTGGAGACCGGCGCCACCTTGGGCGGCGGCGGCGCGCCCTTGGCGCCCTTCTCGGACGCGACGGCGCGGGCCTGGTCGGGGCGGAAGGTGACGTCGAGGATTTCGATGTCGTTGTTGCAGGCATTGCGCGCGTTCTGCAGGCGCCAGACCTGCTCGCCGGGGCGGCGCAGGAAGCGGTGCTCGCCGCTCGACTTGCAGGCGTTGCCGCCGGAGATCGCGGCACTGCGGTAGGTCACGTCGCCGCGCAGGGTGAACACGCCCGACGTGATCGCCACGATCACGCCATCGATGGCGACGTAGTCGTCGGTCGTTTCGGGGGTGCTGCCGGTCTGCTTGCCCGAAACGCGCCACAGGCCCTTGTCGTCGCTGACCATGACGCTGCCGCGCTTGCCGCCGCGCTTGATCAGGCGCTGCCAGGCCACCGGATGGTCGCCCTTCAGCAGCGCCGCCTCGTCGTCCCACAGGATTTCGGTGACGGTCGGCATCGGCGCGGTGGCGGCAGGCTGGGCGGGGGCGGCCGGCGGCGTCACCGGCGCGGGCGGCCGGGCCGGCGCCGCCGGGGTCGGTTTGGCGGCCGGTGGCGTCTGGGCGAAGGCGGACGTCGCCAGGGCGAGGACGACGGCGGAAACCAGAAGGCTGCGCATGGGGGGCGATCTTTTTCGGAGAGCGGGGGTGGCGAATCCTAGCAGAGATGCCGGCCATCGTCGCGGGCCGCGGCGCAGGAAACGCCACGGCCATGGCTTTTCGATGACGATGGGGCGGCGACGCGGCGCGGCGCCCCGTGCCGCTCAGCCGCGTTCGGTGCCGAGGCCCTTCCAGGGCAGCAGGGCCACGACACCCAGCGCCAGCACGACGGAGCCCACCACGCCGCCCTCGGGGCCCCAGACGCCGCCGGTCCACAGCGCTGGTCCCGCCAGCGTCCATGCCATCAGCGAACCGCCATCGGTCGGCAGGCCGCTCAGCGGCACGCCCCAGCCATTGTTGAGCGACCAGTTCCACAGCGCGTGCCAGGCCGAGGCCGCCCACAGCGAGCCGGTGCGCACCGTCAGGACCGACAGGAACACCGAGAACAGCACCAGGTTGGCCGCCGCGTGCGGCCCGAAACCGGGGTTTTTCCAGTGCACCGCGACGAAGGCCACCGTCGTCAGCCCGATCGCGACGGGCAGGCCGAGCGCGCGCGCGAGCGCGTTCTGCATCCAGCCGCGATAGACGATTTCCTCGGCGGTGGCCTGGACGCCGTAGACGACCAGCAGCGCCAGCGCGCCCGCCACCGGCGCGGGCTGCGGCAGGCCACCGGCCAGCGCCGCGGCTGGTGCGGTCACGCTTGCCATGCCCGCGGCGATCAGGCCACCCATGACCAGCGCCGTCATCAGCGGCCCCGTCGCCACCCCGAGCGGCAGAGAGATCGCCAGCCGGCGGAAATGGAAGCCGACGCCGCGACCCTCCGCCAGCCAGATCCACAGGCAGACGATCAGGGCCGCCAGCCCGAACGCCAGGATCGTGATGGCCGAGCCGAGAAACCATTGCGCCTCGGCCGGCAGGGTGCGTCGCCACCAGCCCGCCAGCGGCCCGACCACCGCCGGGACGACGAACTGGAACAGCACCGGAATCAGGCCGCCGCCCGCCACCAGCACCACGATCCAGGGCGTGACCAGATGGCCACGGCCGACCGCCCGCACCAGCGTGTTCTCGCGCGTGAAGTCCGTGCGCAGCATGCAGCCTCTTTCCGGTCCGGCCGCCATCCGAACCACGCCGGGGCGGCCGGTGGAAGCTGAACTGAGTAGTCGCTCGCGAAAAAAGATCGGGAAGAAGCGTCAATGCCGCAGGGCGGCCGCCGCGCCGGCAACCGCCGCCGCCGTCCCGCCGCGCTAACCCGCCGCGCCGCACCGGCGGTGCTTCAAACGCATGCCTCCCCTCGCCACCAAGGGCCGCATGCCGCCGGGAGACGGGAGCCAGTGGCGCGCGGCGCCGGATCGGGGGTGTGCGGCATACGCGCTAGTTTAGGCGGAACGGGAAGGCGCACAGTCGAAATGATACGCACCCTGTCATCCCGAACGAAGTGAGGGACCCCGGATTCTACGCGGTTTCGCGCAGGATCGACGCTGCGCTGGGGTCCCTCACTCCGTTCGGGATGACACCGGTGATGTCGGCCGGGCAGTGCGCCAAGCCTAAAACTAGCGCCTATGGGGCGGCGGGCACGGCGTCGATCTCCGGACACGTGGCCCGCCAGCGGCGATCGTGTGGCGTCGATGTTTCCCAAAAACTCATACCTTCCCTCGCCATCAAGGGGCGCAAGCGCCCCGGAGGCGGGGGAAGCAACCGTAAGATGGGGTGTGGGGTCATTCGGTGTTTTCGTGTTTTCCCTGGCGCCTCCCGTGGGCATCGCTGGTTGCCTGTCGACCTCGTGGTGGCCCGCCGCGACATGTCCCCGCGA
>CAMDVZ010000240.1 GCA_945878895.1 Caenispirillum bisanense
GGAGGCCCGGTAGAGCGCCTCGATGAGTCCCGCGTCGACCAGCGAGTTGAGCTTGACCCAGATCGCCGCCGGCTTGCCCGCGCGCGCGTTTTCCGCCTCCTGGGCGATCAACCGCAGCAATGTCGGGCGCAACGTCACCGGCGCGACCGAGAGTTTTTCCAGCCGGTCGGGACGGGCATAGCCGGTCATGTAGTTGAACAGACGGGCCGCGTCGCGCCCCATCGCCGGATCGCAGGTGAAGAACGAGGTGTCCGTGTAAACGCGCGCGGTGATCGGATGGTAGTTGCCGGTGCTGAAATGCACGTAGGTGCGCATGCCCGCCCCTTCCCGGCGCACCACCATGGACACCTTGGCGTGGGTCTTCAGGTCGACGAAGCCGTAGACCACCTGTACACCGACGCGCTCCATGTCGCCCGCCCAGCGGATGTTGGCTTCCTCATCGAAGCGCGCTTTCAGCTCCACGAGGGCGGTGACCGTCTTGCCCGACTCGGCGGCCTCGATCAGCGCCTTGACGATCGGCGAATCGTGGCTGGTGCGGTAGAGCGTCTGCTTGATCGCCACGACGGCGGGATCGCGCGCGGCCTGGCGCACGAACTGCACCACCACGTCGAAGCTCTCGTAGGGGTGATGGAGCACGATGTCCTTGGCCCGGATGGCGGCGAAACAGTCGCCGGCGAAATCGCGGATGCGCTCGGGAAACCGCGGTTCGAAGGGCGGAAACTTCAGATCGGGCCGGCCATCGACGATCAGCGCGCTGACCGCGCCGACGTTGAGGATCAGCTCCATGGGAAAGACATCGACCTCGGCCGCCACGACGTGCAACTTGTCGAACAGGAACGCGCGCAGGCCGGGATCGAGGTCGGCGTTGTGGGCGATCGACACGACCTCGCCGCGGCGGCGCTGCTTGAGCGCGGTCTGGAACACCTGGACGAGGTCTTCGGCTTCCTCGTCTATCTCCACGTCGCTGTCGCGGATCAGGCGGAAACTGCCGCGGCTTTCGACCGCGTAGCCCGGAAACAGCCGGTCCATGTAGAGCGTGATCAGCTCTTCCAGCGGCAGGAAGCGGATCGCAGTGCCCGGCAGGCGCACGAAGCGGTCGAGCTGCGGCGGCAACGGCAGCAGCGCCATCATGGAACGGTTGGCGTCGGTCGCCCGCAATTTCAGGATTTCCGACAGCGCCAGGTTGGGCAGGAACGGAAACGGATGGGCGGGGTCGATCGCCAGCGGCGTCAACACCGGAAACACCTGCTCGACGAAATATTGTTCGAGCCACGTCCGCTCCGCTTCCGTCAGCTCGGCCGCGTCGATCACCCCGATGTCGTTGGCGCGCAGTTCCCCGCACAGGCGCGCCCATGCCGCCTGCTGGGTCGCCATCAGCCGCGACGCCGCCTCGCGGATGGCCGCGAGCTGCTCGACCGGCGTCAGCCCGTCATCGCTCAGCTGGGTGGCCCGCGTCGGCAGCATGTCGCGCAGACCGGCCACCCGGACCATGTAGAATTCATCCAGATTGTTCGACGAAATCGACAGGAAGCGCACCCGCTCCAGCAGCGGATGGGCCGGATTTCCCGCTTCCTCGAGGACACGGGTGTTGAACGCCAGCCACGAGAGCTCGCGATTGATCAACCGGCTCACCGGAAGCGGCTCGCTGACGGCTTGCGTCGTGGTCGAGGGCTCGACGTTCGCGTTCATGCTGTCCATCCCGCCGGCCACGGCCAATCCGGACCGGGCTTTCCATCCTTAAACTATCCACAATCGGGGCGCCCGACTTGTGAAATTTTCGCGACACGTGCCTGACCCGTTGATCAAGCGGGAAAAGATGGCGAAGCTGTGACCATGGAACGCGATCTTTTTCTGGTTCGACACGCGAAAGCGGGCCTCTCGGGCGGCGCCCAGGGAGACTTCGGCCGTCCCCTCAACGGACGCGGACGACGGGCGGCGGTGGCGGTGGCGGCGGAGCTTGCTCGCCGGGGCGCCGATCCGGAGCTGATCCTGTGCTCCCCGGCGATCCGGACGCGCGAGACCCTGGACCGGCTGCTGGGCCAGACGGCGCCACCGCCGGTCATGCTGGAACCGGCCCTCTATCTGGCCGAGGCAAGCGCCCTGCTGGCACGGCTGCGCGCGCTCCCCTCGACGGTCCAGCGCGCCATGCTGGTCGGCCACAACGATGGCCTCGCCGAGTTGGCGGTCACGCTGGCGACCCTCGGCGCGCCCGCCACGCTGCGGTCGCTGCGCGCCAAGTACCCGGCCGGCGCGGTCGCCTGGCTGCGACTGCCGCTCGACGACTGGTCCCAGCTCGGCCGCACGCGCGGCGAACTGATGGCGTTCATCCGCCCGCGCGATCTGGTCGACGGATAGCGCTGAACCATCGGCGACGTTCGGGCGTAGGAAGGATCATGAAAAGCTTTTCCAACATCGTGATCACCGGCGCCTCCTCGGGCATCGGCGAGGCGTTGGCGCGCGATTACGCGGCGCCTGGCGTCCGGCTGGCGCTGACCGGGCGCGACGCCTCCCGGCTGAACGCGGTGGCCGACGCGTGCCGGACCAGGGGCGCCACCGTCGAGGCCGACACCATCGATGTCGCCGACCGGGCGCGCCTTGCCACGTGGCTCGCCGGATTCGACGCCGGCGGCGGTGTCGACCTCCTGCTCGCCAACGCCGGCCTGTCGATCGAAAAGGGCCGCGGTGTCCTCGACGAGGAACTCGTGCGCCGGACCTTCGCCGTCAACGTCGAGGGTGTGTTCAACACCGTCTTTCCGGTGCTGCCCGGGATGCGCGCCCGTCGCCGCGGCCAGATCGGGATCGTGTCCTCGCTGGCGGGGTTCGTTGGCCTGCCGCGCGCGGCCGCCTACAACGGCAGCAAGGCGGCGGTGCGGGTATGGGGCGAATCGATCCGCCACACGTTGCGTCCCGACGGTGTCGGCGTCAGCGTCATCTGCCCCGGCTTCGTCGAGACCCGCATCACCAAGGGCAACGACTTTCCCATGCCATTCATGATGAACGCCGCCCGCGCCTCGCGCATCATTCGCGACGGCCTGGCACGCGACCGCGCCCGCATCGCCTTCCCGTTCGGCACCAAGGCGGCGATCTGGCTGGCCAGCGCCTTGCCCGGCGGCTGGACCGACGCCATCCTCGCGCGCGCGGCGCGATAGATCAGGCCATCGACGCCCGCGCCCGTCGCAATGCGTCGCGTTCGGCGTCGGTGAAATCGAGCCGCGTGAGGTTCTCGTCCAACAGCATGGGGATGTCGCTGTCGGGTCCGACCACCGCCAGGCCGGTCGGCGGCGTGGTGTCCATCGCGAGCCAGAACGGTTTGTCCTTGCGGCCCATCTTCAGCGTCTGCGGTGGACCGTCGGCGTAGCGATAGCGGAACTCGGTACCGAGCGTCGTCTTGCCCGCCACGACGAACACGGGCACCGCGCGCAGCGGCTGCCCCGCCATGCCCGCGAAGGCCCGCCATTGCCGCCACGTACCCCGCGCGAGCACGAACAGGCCGAACGTCGCCAGTCCCAGCAGCAACACGCCACCCGCCAATGTAAGCGTGCGTTCCATCAGATGTTCGAGCGCGAAGTCGGTCGTCACGTGGTCGGGAAAACGCGCCGAAGCGACCGGCGCGGCACTGTAGCGATGCTCGCGAAAGCTCACGAACGCGATCGATACCACACGTGGCTCACCGGGCCGGCCGTTCGCCACCGGCACGATTTCGAAGTCGCACTCCCACAATATGGCCTTGGCAATCTTGCACTTCGACACAAGGCGGGCCGGCGTCCGCTTGGCGCCATCGGCGATCTGCCAGTCGCGCGCGATCGCCGGGCCGTTGACCAGTCTCATCCAGCCGAACCATACGAGCATGCCGAGCGCCGCCAGGCTGGTGAAAAACACCGACCAGCCGACGGATTTCCGCACCCGGAACGAGCGGCGGGGAAATGCCGCCAGAACGGCGGCATACGGAACCGTCATGACATTACCTCGCTCGATCCCCCGGAATACACGCCCGACACTGAATCGCGCGCGTGCCTCCGGCAACTCCCCGATGGTTGGCGATCGACGGCTCCGGAATCGAAACGGCGACCGCGATGGTCGCCGTTTCCACCTGGGAGAGGATCAGACGGCGCCGAAGATCACCGAGGCGTTGGTGCCGCCGAAGCCGAAGGAGTTCGACAGGGCATATCGCACCTGCCGTTGTTTGGCCTGCTTGGGCACCAGATCGATGTCGCAGGACTCGGACGGATCGTCGAGGTTGAGCGTCGGCGGCACGACCTGGTCGGTGATCGACTTGATGGCGAAGATCGCTTCGATTGCCCCCGCAGCCCCCAGCAGATGACCGGTGGCGGACTTGGTCGAGGACATCGACAGTCTGTAGGCATCGGCGCCGAACAGGCGCTTGACCGCGCCGAGCTCGATCTCGTCGCCCAGCGGCGTGGAGGTACCGTGCGCGTTGATGTAGTCGATCTTGTCGGGTCCCAGCCCGGCGCGCCGGAGCGCGTTGCGCATGGCGCGGAAACCGCCGTCGCCGTCCTCGGCGGGTGCCGTGATGTGATGGGCGTCGCCGGACAGACCATAGCCGAGAACCTCGGCATAGATGCGCGCGCCGCGCTTCTTCGCGTGCTCGTACTCTTCCAGCACCACCGCGCCGGCGCCCTCGCCCATCACGAACCCATCGCGGCCCTTGTCCCACGGACGCGAGGCCGCTTGCGGCGTGTCGTTGTAGCGGGTGGAAAGCGCCTTGCAGGCGTTGAAGCCGGCGATGCCCAGACGGCAAACCGCGGCTTCGGCGCCGCCGCACACCATGACGTCGGCATCGTCGAGCATGATCAGACGCGCGGCATCGCCAATGGCGTGCGCCCCGGTCGAACAGGCCGTCACGACCGAATGATTCGGACCCTTGAGCCCGTATTTTATCGACAACTGGCCCGACACGAGATTGATCAGCGCGGCGGGGATGAAGAACGGACTGAGGCGGCGAGGCCCCTTGTCCCTGATCGTCAACGCGCCGTCGTAGATCGTCTGCAGGCCGCCGATGCCGGATCCCATCATGACACCGGCGCGTTCGCGTGACTCGTCGGTGTCGAGCACGACGCCGGAATCCTCGAACGCCTGGCTACCGGCGGAAACGCCGAAGACGATGAATTTATCGACCTTCCGCTGGTCCTTCGGCGCCATGTAGAGGTCGGCGTTGAAATGGTCGTTGGCCTTGTCGCCAACGGGCACTTCGCCGGCGATTTTGGTCGGCAGATCCGACGTATCGAACGACTGGATCGCGCCGATGCCGGACTCGGCGTTCAGCAAGCGCTTCCACGTCGCCTCGGCGCCGTCGGCCAACGGCGTAACCATGCCTATCCCAGTCACGACAACGCGTCGCATCAATCTGCCCCGAACCTATGGCGGATGTGTTTCGCGATCGGTGGCGCCGGCCGCGAGGGCCGGCGCCGAACGCCAATCAGGTGTTTTCGGTGATGAATTTCACGGCATCCCCGACGGTCTGGATCTTTTCCGCCGCGTCGTCGGGAATCTCCACGCCGAATTCTTCCTCGAAGGCCATCACCAGCTCGACCGTATCGAGGCTGTCGGCGCCCAGATCGTCGATGAACCTGGCTTCGGCCTTCACCTGGCCGTCCTCGACGCCGAGATGCTCGATGACGATCTTTTTCACACGGTCGGCGACGTCGCTCATAGTTTCCTCGTTCAACCAAAATACGATCAGGACAGTCGGCGGTACCGACGCGTTCGCCAGCCTTGAGGCCGGTCAGAAGGTCGGGTTCCCTAGCATGTTTCATTGGGCAAGGCCAGCAACCCGGATGCAAGCGAAATCAAAGACATAGGCTCGAACGTCGCGCCGGGTTACCCGAGCGTGGCGACGTATCGGACGATGGCGTCGCGAGCCGCGACAACCGCCTTTTCCCCGGCATCGCGCTGCCTCGCGAGAGCCTCGATCTCTGACTCCTGGCGGTCCAGCGTCGCCAGGTAGCGCCGGTGCAGGTCGGTGCCCGACGGCACGCGGCCGAGATTTTCGCGGATACGCCCCTGCTCCTGGACGATACGCTGCCGCTGCGCGTCCAGTTCGGCGATCTGACGTTCCGCCTGCGCCACCGCCCCCTGCAATTCGACGATCCTCGACAGGGCATCGCGGGTCTTCTGGTCGAACTCGCGCGCCTTGGCGAAGAACGCGATCTGGTCGCCGGCGCCGCCTGCGAGTTGAAGCGTTTGCGCGACGGTTTGCTCCTGCACGACCTCGAACGTCTGCGCGCCCTCGCCCTTGAGGTCGAACGGCACGCGATATCTGCCGTCGATCTCGCCGATGTCCCTGGTCTCTGGCTTCGCCAGCTTCCAGTCCGGCAGCTTGGGCGTTTCAACCAGCAACTGACGTCCCTCCTTCGGCGGCGCCTTGACCTTGTAGGTGACCGTCTGGCGACGCAGCGATTCGTACCGCAGCACGCCGTTGACGATCGAGCCGCGCACCAGCACTTCGGTCTGTCCGACCTCCCGCTCGATCGTGACTTTCTGATCGAGCGCGTAGCTCAGCAACGGGTTCTCGCCCGGCGGCAAGGCCGACAGACGCGCGTCGCCGACGAACGCGATATCGCCGGAGCCCGCCGCGCCCGCCCGCTCGTAGATCGTGACGACGCCCGGCGGCAAACCGGTCGTGCCGTCGTTCATCAGCCGAACCGCGGCCAGCGGATTGCGCGCCGCGGTCTCGGGCTGATGCAGCGCCAGACGCCTGATCGGCGCGTCGCGGTTGATTATCGGCACCGACAGCGTGCGCCCGCTCGGCACGTTGACCGGCGTCGGAAAGCGGAACGAGACCTGGGTCAGGGCCTCTTCCGCCGCCACCTGCTCGGCGGGAACCGCCATGTTGGTCGGCGTGAAGCGGTCGCGGTCCTGGGCCACGCCGGCTGGCATGCCCCGCCCGTCCGGCCCTTGCTGGCGCGGCGCCATGGCCGGGGCCACGGGCCTGGGCGCGGGGGCCGGCGGCGGGACCGCGGTCCGACCCGCGAGATTGACCTGTCCCTGGTCGGCGTTGGGCAGCAAGCGGCCGACGACCTCGACCGGCACCTCGGGACGTTCGACGAAGTAGGCCTGGTACAAAGCCTGCCGGAACGCGACGGGGCGGCCCGAGATGAGTGTCAGGTCGACGTTCTTCCAGTCCTGCCCCGACAGGTTTTCGACCACCGCCCAGCCTTGCAGCTGTGCCTTCGAGGCCGCTTCGTCGGCCGGCAGCGTCAACCGGTAGGATGCCTTCCACAGCGGCGCGCTGACGATGTAGGCGACGCGCACGGTGCGCTTGTCCTTGCCCCTGGTCGACAGTTCCAGCGTGCGGGCATCCTTGGCCCGGTTGTTGGCGACGGCCGCGAGCGCGCGACGGACCTGGTCGCGCAACGCCGGATCGGCGAACTGGAGATTGTCGGCATCCTCCAGG
>CAMDVZ010000241.1 GCA_945878895.1 Caenispirillum bisanense
CGGGGCGAGAGCGAGATCGACTGGATGCGCCGGCGGGCGGAGTGCGAACGCATCCACGCCAACTTCCGCAAGCAGGGTCTGCGGCAATTCAACGTGCGGGGCCGCTACAAGGTCGGGGTGGTGGCGCTGATGCACGCGCTGGCGAACAACATCGTGACGGCGATTCGTCTGCTGGCGCTCCAGGCGGCCTGAGCGGCCTTCGCAAACGCCCCGGAACGGCACCGAAGGCGACGGCAGACCCGCGTGGCGCCCCCGCGCGGACCCGCCGGAGAGGCATCGGGGCGACCCGATCGGTGGCCCGACGGGCGTCGGAGCCGTCGGCGGCGGAAGCCATCGGGTCATACCAAGCGGCAGAGTTGCTGACTCTCGGCTCCTTCCCGAATCGGGTGAACGCAGAGTCGATGTGCCCATCACAGCGTCACTGTTCAATCGCTACGCGACTCGGGGCGTGTGTCAGTGTTTAGGCAGCTTGGTATCAGACCGGGCGAAAACCTCAAAAAGTAACGGCCTCCGAGCGGATCGAGACGTCTGCCCGGCTCGCGACGTCGGCCATGCGCGGCACGCGTCCTTCTTCCTCGATCAGCGCGCGGGCACCGGCGACGATCTTGCGGCGGGTCGCCACGGCCCGCAGGTTGCGGCCGTCGATCTTGCGGGGAGGCGCCTCGTCCGAGCGCTCGGCTTGGGTTTGCATGACGATTGTCCTTCGTGTCGGAAAACGGCTTTCGACCCGGGAACCATTCCGGTTCGCGGGTTTTTCCATCCGGCGGCGGATTGACGCCGACCGGTACCAGGGGAGACAACAAGGCGACCCGAGCCGACGACCTCTGGACAACGCATGGCTTGGCCCGAGGGCACGCGCCACATCCAACTACGATGGTCGAAACGGTCTGGACTGCCGATTGATCGACTATCTTAAGGGCCGATTGTGTTTGAAAGGAGGCAGGTCGACTGCGACACACTGGCGACCGTGGCCCCGCCCGATCAACGAGGAAGCACGATGAGCACGACAGACGCGGTACTTTGGGACTTCGGCGGGGTGATCCTGAGCAGCCCGTTCGATGCCTTCGCGGCCTACGAGCGCGAGACGGGATTGCCCGAAAATTTCATCCGGGGGCTCAATAGCCGCAACCCCGATGCGAATGCGTGGGCAAGAATGGAAAGAAACGAACTGTCGCCCGACGAATTCGCCGTCGCGTTCGAGGCCGAAGCCCGCGACCAGGGCCACGCGCTGGACGGCAGGAAAGTACTGTCGGTGCTGAGCGGCGAGGTTCGGCCCGAGATGGTCGAGGCACTACGGCGCGTGAAGACGCGTCATCGCGTCGCGTGCATCACCAACAACGTGAAATCCGGCGAAGGCCCCGGCATGGCGCGCGACCCGGTCCGGGCACGCCAGATCGCCGACATCATGGCGTTGTTCGAGCATGTCGTGGAATCGAGCAAGCTCGGCCTGCGCAAGCCCGACCCCCGGATCTACCGGCACGCCTGCGACCTGATGGGCGTGGCGCCCGAGCGCTGTGTCTATCTCGACGATCTCGGCATCAATCTGAAACCCGCCAGGGCGATGGGCATGCGCACGATCAAGGTCGGCGATCCGGCGGTCGCGATCGGCGAGCTGGAAGGCATGCTGGGCATCCCGCTGCGCTGAACCGCGACGCAACCCAGGGCAATCGGGTGAACGCCGTTCCCGCTTCCGGGCAGCTGTCGCGTCGACGGAAACCGTGCCGATGTCGCACCGTCCGGGAGCGCGCCACTCCGATGGCGCTCATGGCGAACGCCCTGGGTGGCCGCGCCGAGGCGAAGATGCGCCACTGGAGTGGCGCGTGCCCGGATTTTGCCGTGTTGGCAAGGTTTCGCCGGTTCGAAACCACACCGATGGCCCGGCGCCATGTTCACCCGATTGCCCCGCAACGCAATCGCGGCGCGCTCGACGGTTTGGCCGGCGCGGGTCAGACTGCGCCGGGAGTGTCCACGGGATCGGAGCGCGCGATGAGCTGGCAACCGGAAATCGACGAACTGCGCCGGCGCGAGGCGATGGGCCATCGCATGGGCGGGGCAGACAAGATCAAGCGCCAGCACGATGGCGGCAAGCTGACGGTGCGCGAGCGCATCGACCGGTTGCTCGATCCCGGCAGCTTTCACGAAATCGGCGCACTGGGTGGCAAGGCTACCTACGACGAAGCCGGCGAATTGCTCGACTTCCAGCCCTCGAACTTCGTTTGCGGGCGCGGGCGCATCGAGGGCCGTCCGGTGGCGATCGGCGGCGACGATTTCACCGTGCGCGGGGGCGCCGCGGACGCCGCCATCCACGAGAAGCAGGTGATCGCCGAG
The DNA here is from genome assembly GCA_945878895.1 of Caenispirillum bisanense. GTDB lineage: Bacteria > Pseudomonadota > Alphaproteobacteria > Reyranellales > Reyranellaceae > CAMDVZ01. The sequence continues at coordinate 2,329 of CAMDVZ010000241.1, forward strand.
GCGATGGCGGGCGAACTCGGCATCCCCATCGTGCGGCTGATCGACGGCACCGGCGGCGGCGGCTCGGTGAAATCCTACGAGACGATGGGGCGCACCTACGTGCCGCGCAATCCCGGCTGGGAGGAAGTCTGCGCCAACCTCTCGCGGGTGCCGGTCGTGGCGCTGGGTCTCGGCTCGGTCGCCGGGCTGGGTGCGGCGCGTCTGGTGACCAGCCATTATTCGCTGATGGTGAAGGGCATCTCGCAGATGTTCGCCGCCGGTCCGCCGGTCGTGGCGCGACTGGGCGAGCCGGTGACCAAGGAGGAGCTCGGCGGCACCGACATCCACTGCCGCAACGGCTCGGTCGACGACGAGGTCGACAGCGAGGAAGAGGCCTTCGCGCGCACCCGCCGCTTCCTGTCCTATCTGCCGTCGTCCATCGGCGGTCTGGCGGCGCGCGGGCCGATCACCGACGATCCCGGCCGCCGCGATCCGGGGCTGATCGACATCGTGCCGCGCGACCGCCGCAAGGTCTACCAGATGCGCTCGATCATCCGCTCCTGCGTGGATCGCGACAGCTTCATGGAGATCGGCAAGCTGCATGGCCGCTCGATCGTTACGGGTCTTGCCCGGATCGATGGCTGGCCGGTCGCGGTGCTGGGCGGCGATCCTTACTTCTACGCCGCAGGCTGGACCGCCGATACCGCCCACAAGGTGACGCGCTTCGTCGATTTCGCCGAGACGTTCCATCTGCCGGTCGTGCATTTCGTCGATTGCCCCGGCTTCGTGATCGGCGTCGCGGCCGAGAAGGCTGCCACCATCCGGCACGGCGCGCGGGCCATGACCGCGATCTACCAGGCCAAAGGCCCGTGGTGCTCGATCCTGATCCGCAAGGCGTTCGGGGTCGCGGGCGCCGCGCACCAGAACTGGGGCCACTACAATTTCCGCTACGCCTGGCCGTCGGGCGATTGGGGCTCGTTGCCGGTCGAGGGCGGCATCGAGGCCGCCTACAAGGCGGAACTGGCGGAAGCGCCCGATCGCGAGGCGCACATGGCGGAAATCCTTGGCCGTCTCAACAAGGTGCGCTCGCCATTCCGGACCGCCGAGACATTCGGCGTCGAGGAAATCATCGATCCGCGCGATACCCGCCGCCTGTTGTGCGATTTCGTCAATCTCGCCGCACCGATGCGCAAGCCCGGGCCGACCAGCTGGGGCTACCGGCCCTAGCGCCGCGGTGCCCTCGTGAGCGATGCCGCCGGGCCGGCGGGCCGCCCGCGCAAGATCGTCAAGCCGATCACGGCGCGACGGCTGAACAATGTCGCGGCCGCCTATGTCGAGAAATTCGCCGGCACCACCGCGCGCCTGCGCGAGGTGCTGCGCCGGCGCGTGCGCCGGGCGCGGCACGCCGGGGTGGCGGTGGTGGACGACGTCGAGGCGATCATCGAGACCATCGTTGCCGGCTTCGTGAGCGCCAACGTGCTCGACGACGCCCGCTATGCCGACCACAAGGCCGGCAGCCTGCACCGGCGCGGCACCTCGGCGCGGCGCATCCGCGACAAGCTGTCGATGGCGGGCGTCGAGCGCGACGACATCGACCGGGCGCTCGCGGGCATGCGGGCCGAGACCGGTTCCTCGGCCGACGCCAGCGATCTCGAGGCCGCCATCGCTTTCGCCCGCCGCCGCCGCCTGGGACCATTTTCCGATCCCGCCACGCGCGCCGAACGGCGACAGAAGCAGCTGGCGGCGTTCGGCCGCGGTGGCTTCGCCTTGTCGATCGCGCGCAAGGTCGTGGACGCCCCCGACATCGACGCGCTCGGCGATCTGGAACGCTGATCGCGGGGCCATCGCGTGAATCGCGCCATCGGGTCGACCCTTCCGGCCGAGCTGCCTGGCGTGGCACGTCGGTCCGCCCCGCCCGCGGCGCCGGGTCGACGGCACCCTTCGACTCGGTGGAAACGCCGGCAGCCGGACTTCTTCCGGGAGCGCGCCACTCCAGTGGCGCTCATGGTGGGTGTTCGCGATGACCGCACGGCCGGGAAGATAGCGCCGCTGGAGTGGCGCGCCGACAGGCGCTGACCTTGAGCAGGAATGGTTGGCGCCTGTGAGTGGCGCCCCCCCGGATGGGGCCGCCTCGGCGAGGTTTCGACCGATCCGAAAGCCCTCCGGTGCCCGAAACCGTCTTCACCCGATTGCCCTGCCGGTGATCGCGCCACGGGCTGCGCCGGGCGGCGATCCGCGATAGGGTCGGTGCCTGGTTCGCGCGCGGGAGCATCGTGATGAGATCGATCGTCGTCTGTTTCGCCATCGTCATCGGCGTGTTCTCGCCCGTCGGCGTCGCGCTGGCGCAAACCCAGCAACCCAAAGGCGGGTCGTGGCGAAGACGTTGTCGCAATGGGGGCTGGTCGGCGTCTGGGCCATCGATTGCGCCACCCCGGTGTCCGTGTCCAACGGGCGCTAAAAGTATGTCGCGCGGCCCGACGGTACCGGTTGGCACGAGCGCGCGTTCGGCGATCCCGCGCGCGACGACCGGAACCAGATCGTCGGCGCGGTCGTCGATGCCGGCAACGCGCTGGCGGTGACCGTGAACTTCGTGGCCTTCAAATCGGTGCGTACCTTCGCGTTCATTCACGACAAGGCGTTCCGGGTGCGCACGATGTGGAACCGGTCCGAGGCGGGCGACTACACCATCCGCGACGGGCGTTTCGTCGACAACGGCAACGAGACAAGGTGGCTGGAACGATGCGAAGGCACCGCCGTGCCGCGCGTGTAGGATCGCGTCGCGAAGGACAAGGAGGCGGACATGGCGAGGACCGGTTCGACGACGGTCACCATCTGGCACAACCCGCGCTGCGGCAAGTCGCGCGAGACGCTGGCGCTGCTGACGGCGCGGGGTATCGCGCCGGAGGTCCGCGAATACCTCAAGTCGCCGCCGGACCGGAAAGAAATCGAGGCGCTGCTCGACATGGTCGGCGGCGCGCCACGCGCGCTGTTGCGCGACGGCGAGGCCGAGTTCAAGGCGACCGGTCGCAAGGCGGCGACGCTCACGCGCGAAGACGTGGTCGATCTGGTCGCCGCCCATCCGATCCTGCTGCAACGCCCCGTCGTGGTGGCGGGCGGCGAGGCCGCGATCGGCCGCCCGCCGGAAGCCGTCCTCGCCATCCTCCCCGGCGGCTGATGCGATGGGCATCCGGCTCGACCCAACGGACGCCAGGATTGGACGCGGCTCTCGTTCCGGACCTTTCATGCTCGTCTCCCGCGCCTCGGCGCCAGCGCATCGACACATCTCGCCTTCCGTTGGAAAATCCCTGCACCACGGGAACTCCTTCCCTTCCCCCCCGGGCCGCAAGCGGCCCGGGGGGGAAGGGAACTTCGAGCGAACCGAAATCGCTGAACCAGCGCGCATGCCGTTCTGCCCCGCCGGCGGCGCGCGATGATCGCGCGGCTGCGCCTGTGGTCGGGCGTCCTGCTGTTCGTCTACGTTACCCTCCATCTCCTGAACCATGCCGCCGGGCTCGTCTCGGTCGGCGCGATGGCGGCGCTGCTGGAGTGGTCGACGCTGATCTGGCGCAGCTGGCCGGGGACGGTCGCGCTGGCGGCTGCCTTCGCCGTTCACGTCGTGCTGGTGCTGTGGTCGATCTTCCGCCGCCGGCGCCTGCGGCTGTCGGCGTGGGAATGGTGCCAGGTCGCGCTCGGCGTGGCGATCGTGCCGCTGGGCGCCATGCATGTCGTCGCCACCCGGGTCGCGCACGAGCTCTACGCCGTCGAGGCAGGATATCCCTAGGTGCTGTGGGCGATGCTGGCCGATCCGTGGTCGGCGGCCAGGCAATACGGACTCGTGCTCGTCGTCTGGGTGCATGGCTGCATCGGCCTGCATTTCCTGTTCCGGCTCAAGGCCTGGTATCGCGCGCTCGTGCCGTGGGTCTACGCGGTGGCGCTGCTGTTGCCGGCGCTGGCGATCGCCGGCGTTTCGGTGGTGTTGCGCGAGATGGCCGCCTACATCGCGGATCCCGACCGGCGGGCCGAGGTGATCGGCGGCTTCAACGTGTCGGCCGCGGCCGACGTCGCCTTCCTCTACGATCTCGCCGACGTCGCGAAGATGGCGATGCTGGGTTTGTTGGTCGCGGTGCTGCTGGCGCGTCCGCTGCGCGATCTGTGGAACCGCTGGGCCGGCACCGTCCGCCTGCATTATGCCGGCGACAAGTCTGTCACCGCGCCGGTCGGGCTGACGACGCTGGAGATCAGTCGGGTGAACGGCGTGCCGCACGCGTCGGTTTGTGGTGGCCGCGGGCGCTGCTCGACCTGCCGCGTCCGCATCGTTGGCCCCGACAGCCATCGCCTGCCGGCCGCCAGCGTCGAGGAGGCGCGGGTCCTTGCCCGCTTCGGCGCCCCCGACAACGTCAGGCTGGCCTGCCAGCTGCGGCCGCCGTCGGGCGAGTACCGGGTGACGCCGCTGATGCCGGCCTCCGCCCAGCCCGCCGACGCGTATCGCAACCAGTCCGTGGCGATGGGCGGCGAACGGATGATCGCGATCCTGTTCGCCGACCTGCGCGGCTACACCGCGTTCTCCGAAAAGCGCCTGCCCTACGACGTGGTGTTCATTCTCAACCGCTACTTCCGCGCCGTCGGCGAGGCGATCGAGGGCGCGGGCGGCCATGTCGACAAGTTCATCGGCGATGGCGTGATGGCGATTTTCGGCGCCCGTGGCGACGGGCCGACGGCGGCCCGTCAGGCGCTCGACGCGGCGCGACGCATCGCCCACGCGCTCGATGCCTTCAACGCCGCCCTCGGCGACGAGCTGGCCGAGCCGCTGCGGATCGGCATTGGCCTGCATTGCGGTGCTTCGATCGTCGGCGAGATGGGTTACGGCCGCGCCACCTCGCTGACCGCCATCGGCGACGCGGTGAATACCGCCAGTCGCCTTGAATCGATGACCAAGGAACATGGCGCGCAGCTGATCGTGTCGCAGGATCTGGTCGATCTCGCCGGCGTTCGCGGCGACATCGGGGAACCGGCCGAGGTCGCGGTGCGCGGCCGCGAGGACCTC
>CAMDVZ010000242.1 GCA_945878895.1 Caenispirillum bisanense
CAAGCTGGCCGCAAACGTGATGAATTTCGCGCGCACGCTGCGCGCCGCGGGCCTACCGATCGGACCCGGCCGGGTGCTGGAAGCGATGGGCGCGCTCGAAGCCGCGGGCCTCAAGCGACGCGACGATTTCTACTGGACCCTGCACAGCGTGTTCGTGAACCGCCGCGACCAGCGCGAGATTTTCGACCAGGCCTTCCACGTCTTCTGGCGCAATCCGAAGCTGCTGGAAAAGATGATGGGCATGATGCTGCCGCAGGTCGACGGCGGTCCGCCCGTCGATCCGCCCAGACAGATGAGCCGCCGCCTCCAGGAGGCGCTGCAACCGGGCAAGGGACAATCGCCCGAGGACGAGGGCGAGCCGCCCAAGCTCGAGCTGGAAGCGACGTTCACCGTCTCCGACCGCGAGCTGTTGCAGAAGAAAGACTTCGAGCAGATGTCGGCGGCGGAAATCGCCCAGGCGATGCGTGCTATCAAGCGGATGCGCCTGCCGATTCCGGAACGGCGTACCCGGCGCACGCGGGCGGCGAACCGGGGCCCGAAGATCGACATGCGCGCGACCATGCGTGCTTCGCTGCGTCCGCATGGCGCCATCGCCCTGCGCCGCAAAGCGCAGCGCTTGCGGCCGCCGCCGCTGGTGGTGCTGTGCGACATTTCGGGCTCGATGAGCAAGTACAGCCGCATGTTCCTGCATTTCATGCACGCGCTGACCAACGATCGCGACCGGGTGCACTGCTTTACCTTCGGCACCCGCCTGACCAACGTGACGCGCGCCTTGCGCAACCGCGACGTCGACGTGGCACTAGCGAAGGCGAGCGAGCGGGTCGCCGACTGGTCCGGCGGCACCAGGATCGGCGCCACCCTGCTGGAGTTCAACCGCCTGTGGTCGCGCCGCGTGCTGGGGCAGCGGGCGGTGATCCTGCTGATCACCGACGGGCTCGATCGGGAAGGTGCCGCCGGGCTGCCCGAGGAGATGGAGCGGCTGCACAAATCCTGCGCGCGGCTGATCTGGCTGAACCCGCTCTTGCGCTACGACGCTTTCGAACCCAAGTCCCAGGGCAACCGCGCGATGCTGCCGCACGTCGACGATTTCCGGCCCGTCCACAATCTCGACAGCCTCGCAGACCTCGTGGGCGCGCTCGGCGACCGCTCGGGTCGGCCGGCGGCGGGGCTCGCGAACTGGCAGGAACGGGCGCGGGTGGCGTAGAGTCGCCTGCGAACCACCATCGGGCCTGCCGCCACTGGAGAGAACCATGACGACGACCAACGAAGACATCCTCGGCGCCGTGCAGCGCTGGAAATCGTCGGGCAAGCCAGTGGCGCTGGCGACCGTGACCCTGACCTGGGGCTCCTCGCCCCGCCCGGTGGGCAGCCAGCTCGCCATCGACGGCGAGGGCAACATGATAGGCTCGGTGTCGGGCGGTTGCATCGAGGGGGCGGTCGTCAAGGAAGCGCTCGACGCCATTCGCGACGGCAAACCGCGTCTGCTCGATTTCGGCGTCACCGACGAACAGGCATGGGACGTCGGGCTCGCTTGTGGCGGCAAGGTCCAGGTGTTCGTCGAACGCGTCGGCTAAAACGGCGGGAGCCAGGACGATGAAACTCGAAACACTCCAGGCGGTCCAGACCGCGAAAGCGGCACGCAAGCCCGTGGCGATCGTCAAGCGGATCGCCGACGGCGCCGAGGCGCTGGTGTTCCCGGACACCGCGTCGGGCGATCTCGCGGGCGACGCGGTTGTCGTGGCGGCGGGCCGGGCGGGCCTCGCATCGGCGCGCAGCGAAACCGTCGAAACCGCGTCGGGCAAGCTGTTCGTCCATGTCTTCGTGCCCGCACCGCGCCTGATCGTCGTGGGCGCGGTCCACATCGCCCAGGCCCTGGTGCCGATGGCCGCGATGATGGATTTCGACGTCACGGTGGTCGATCCGCGACGCGCCTTCGCCAGCGACAGCCGGTTCCCCGGCGTGACGGTGCTGACCGACTGGCCCGACGACGCGGTGGAGCGTCTGAAGCCGGATGCCTCGACCGCCGTCGTGACGCTCACCCACGATCCCAAACTCGACGATCCGGCGCTGATCGGGACGCTCAGCTCCGAAGCCTACTATGTCGGCTCGCTCGGCAGCCGCCGCACCCACGAGAAGCGCAAGGCGCGCCTGCTGGAAGCCGGCATCACCGAGGCGCAGTTCGCGCGCATCCATGGTCCCGTCGGGCTGCACATCGGCGCCAAATCACCGGCGGAGATCGCGATCTCCATTCTCGGCCAGATCGTCCAGGTCAGGGCAGCGCTCGCGGAGGCGAAGATGCCGCGCGAGAAAGCGGCCTAGGAGCACTGGTCGTGCGCTTTGGCTCCATCCCGCTCGACGAGGCCGAAGGTGCGATACTGGCGCACGCCCATCGCGACGGCGGCCTGAGTTTCGTCAAGGGCCGTCGGCTGTCGCGGGCCGACGTGGCGGCCTTGCGGGCGGCCGGCGTCGCGGCGGTGATCGGGGCCAAACTCGATCCCGACGACGTCCACGAGGACGAGGCGGCGCGCCTGGTGGCGGCGGCGGTTTCCGGCGCCAACCTGACGGCGACGGCGCCCTTCACCGGCCGCGCCAACCTGTTTTCGAAAGCCTTGGGTCTCGTCGTGGTCGATGCCGCGCGGCTCGACGCGCTCAACGAGATCGACGAATCGATCACGGTGGCGACGCTCGCGCCGTTTGGCGTCGTGGCACCCAAGCAGATGGTCGCGACCATCAAGATCATTCCTTTCGCCACGCCGCGCGCGGCGCTCGACCGCGTGCTCGCGCTGGCCGGCGAAGCGCTCGTCTCGGTGGCGCCGTTCCGTCCGCTGAAGACCGGACTGGTCCAGACAACGCTGGCGGGCACGCGCGCCAAGGTTCTCGACAAGGCGACCGAGACCACGCGCGCCAGGCTGGAAGGACTTGGTGGCACGCTCGCCGCCGAGCGTCGGGTCGCGCACGACGAAGCCGCGATCGCCGGCGCGCTGGCCGAGCTCCGTGCCCTGGGTTGCGATCTTTTCCTCGTCGTTGGCGCGTCGGCCATCGTCGACCGGCGGGACACCATTCCCGCCGGCATCGAGCGCGCCGGTGGGCGCGTGATCCATTTCGGCATGCCGGTGGATCCCGGCAATCTGCTGTTGACGGCCGAGCTCGACGGCAAGCCGGTGATCGGCCTGCCGGGCTGCGCCAAGTCGCCCAAGTTCAACGGCTTCGACATGGTCCTGCAACGCCTCGCCGCCGGGCTGACGGTCGGCCGGGCCGAGATCATGCGGATGGGGGCGGGCGGGCTGCTTGCCGAGACCACGATGCGCGGCGTGCCGCGCGCCGGCGACATGGCGGAATCGACGCCACCCAGCGCGCCCCAGATCGCAGCCCTGGTGCTGGCGGCGGGCCGTTCCAGCCGCATGGGTGGTCCCAACAAGCTGCTGGCCGACATCGATGGGCATCCCATGGTGACGCATGCCGTGCGCGCCCTGCTGGCCTCGCAGGCGACGTCGGTCGCCGTCGTGCTTGGTCACATGGCGGCCGACGTGCGCAAGGCGATCGAGAGCATCGGGCCGGCGGCGGCGACGGTTCGGTTCGTCGACAATCCGGCCTTCGCGGGTGGGCTGAGCACGTCGCTCAAGGCCGGCGTGGCGTCGTTGCCGAACGCTATCGACGGCGCCTTGGTGTGCCTTGGCGACATGCCGGCCGTCGACGCGAACCAGATCGACACGCTGATCGCGGCCTTCAATCCGTTGGAAGGGCGCGCCATCTGCGTGCCGACGGTGGCGGGCAAGCGTGGCAACCCCGTTCTCTGGGCGCGGCGCTTCTTCCCCGAGATGGCGGCGATCTCGGGCGACACCGGGGCGCGGCATCTGGTGGGCGAGCACGCCGACGTGGTGTGCGAGGTCGAAATGTCGGGCGAGGGCGTGCGCGACGCGGTGCTGGTCGATCTCGACACGCCCGAGGCGCTGGCGGCGTTCCGGGCAAGGGCGCGCGTGCCGGTTGGGTGATTTCGTGCGGGTCCTCTATTGACAGCTGACATGCCGGAATGATTGTATCGAGCGGTCATCTGCCGCACCGACGCTGGCGCATGGCACGGACCAGCGTTCCGGCGTCGGGGGGAACCGCCCATGGCCACCGAGTATCTTCGCCGCACCGACTCCGACGGCAAGACGCACTACATCGACAAGCAGGACGAACCGATGTCCTGCGCGCTGGCCTGCATCGGCATGGTGTGGGACCAGACCCGCTCGCAGTGCAGCGTGCTCGGTGAATCGGGCTACAAGGCTGTCTCCGGGACGTTTCCGGGCTCGCTGCTGGCGAGCCAGACCGGCGGTGGCATCGGTTCCGGCACCGACTTCACGAACGTGACCACGACGCTGGCCACGGTGGGCGTGGTCGTCAGGGCAACCTACGGCCTCGCGAGTCCCTTGTTGCCGCCCTACAATTTTACCTGGCAGAAGAACCGGATCGGGACCCGCCATCCAGCGCTTGTTCTGGTCGGCTGGTATCGCGGTGCCGGTGCCGCGATGACGCGTCCGGCCGGGCACTACGTGGTGGCGCCGCGGGTGACCAGCAAGGGATGGGTGGTGATCCTCGATCCCTTCACGGGCACCTTGCACGAGCTCCACGGCAGCCGTGGCCAGTACAACAACCACGGCAGTCGCGGCTTCATCGAGTACATCTGGTACACCGGCTGACCGTCCGGCGCGGCGGTGCGTGGATTTGGCGCCGGTGGGCAACGATGCGTTGACATCCTCCAGGGCCGAGACTATTACTGAGCGGTCACTTAAATTTTGTGTCACCGCGCGCCACTCCGGTCGCGCCCCTCGGCACGTCGTGGAGGGCCGCCATGACCACCGAATATATCCGCCGCACCGACTCCGACGGCGTCACCCACTACGTCGACAAGCAAGACGAACCGATGTCCTGCGCGCTCGCCAGCATCGGCATGGTGTGGGACCAGACCCGCTCGCAATGCAGCGTGCTGGGCGAGTCCGGCTACAAGGCCGTGTCGGGCCGATTCAGCGGATCGTTGCTGCAAAGTCAGCTCAACGGCGACAACAACGGCGTCGGCAACGGCACCATGAACACCAACATCACCCCGACCCTCAACGCGGTCGGCATCGTGGTCAGCGTCGACACCGGATGGCAGGGTCCGGGCGCGGCCAACGCGCCGCCGGCCTATGCCTTGGCGTGGAACAAGCCGCGCATCCGCTCGCGCAATCCGGCGCTGATGCTGGTCGGTTGGTACAGGGGCTGGGGCGCGAATTTGAGGCGCAACGGCGGCCACTTTATCGTTGCGGCGCGCACGACATTCGGGGGTTGGGTCGTGGTGCTCGACCCCGCCACCGGCACCATGCACGAGCTGCACGGCAGCGCCGGCCGCTACATCAACCATGGCCTGCAGGGCTGGATCGAGCAGATCTGGTACACCGGCTGACCGGGCCGACACGAACGGGACAATAGTCCCGGCGACTGTGGCAGCGCGGCGCGCTATGAAGGGCGCATGAGCTTCGACGTCGCTGCCCTCCGGGGCCAGTTCCCCATCCTCGGCACGCTGGTCCACGGCCTGCCGTTGCACTATCTCGACAACGGCGCCTCGGCCCAGACGCCGCGCGCGGTGATCGACGCCGTGGTGTCCTACGAGACGACGGCGCGCGCCAACGCCCATCGTGGCGTCCACGCGCTCGCCGAGGCCGCCACCGATCTCTACGAGGGCGCGCGTGCCGATGTCGCGGCCTTCCTCGGCGGCGTGCCGGTCGAGGAGATCGTGTTCACCGGCGGCTGCACCGCGGCGATCAATCTGGTGGCGCACGGTTTGGGCGCCTCGCTGAAGGCGGGCGACGAGATCGTCGTGTCCGAACTCGAACACCATTCCAACATCGTGCCCTGGCACATGCTGGCCGAGCGGGCCGGCGCCACCTTGCGCTGGCTGCCGGTGACCGACGATGGCCGCATCGACGTCACGGCGCTGGGGACGATGGTCAGCGCGCGCACGCGCGTCATCGCGCTCGCCCACGTCTCCAACGTCACCGGCGCGGTGCTCGACGTCGCCGCCGTCGTGGCAGCCGCGAAAGCGGTCGGCGCCAAAGTGCTGCTCGATGGCGCCCAGCGCGCGCCGCACGGTCCGCTCGACGTGGCGGCGCTCGGCGTCGATTTCTACGTGCTGGCCGGCCACAAGGCCTATGGCCCCAACGGCATCGGCATCCTGTGGGGCAGGGCGACCGAACTCGATCGCCTGCCGCCCTTCATGGGCGGCGGCTCGATGATCGGCCGGGTCGAGAAGGGACGCATCACGTACGCGCCCTCGCCGCGACGCTTCGAGGCCGGCACGCCGCCGATCGGCCCGGCGGTTGGGCTGGGTGCCGCCTGCCGCTGGATGAGCGGCCTCGACTGGGACGCCATCCACGATCACGAGATGGGCCTCGTGCAGCGCCTGCTCGATGGCTTGCCCGATATTCCCGGTTGCCGCCTGGTCGGTCCGGCCGGCTTGCAGGGACGCTTCCCGGTCGTGTCGCTGACGCTCGACAGCGTGCATCCGCACGACACCGCGCAGATACTCGATTCCTTCGGCGTCGCGGTGCGGGCGGGCCATCACTGCGCCCAGCCGCTGATGGACCGCTTCGACATCGCCGGCACGACGCGGATTTCGCTCGCCCCCTACAACGATTCCGGCGACATCGACGCGGCTTTGCTCGGCTTGCGCGAAGCGGTGCGGAGGTTCGCGTGAGCCAGGCCCTCTACCAGGACCGCATCGTCGCGCTGGCGAAAGCGAAGCTCGGCGCCGGCAAGCTGGCGAATCCGACCGCCATCGGCGAACGCGACAACCCGCTGTGCGGCGATCGCGTACGGATGGAAATCGCGCTCGGCCCCGACGGACGCATCGCCGAACTCGCCCACAAGGTACGCGGCTGCGCGCTGTGCGAGGCCTCGGCGTCGGCCCTCTCGGCCCGCGCCGTCGGCCGCGACGCGGCCGGCATCGCCACCCTGCGCGCCGAGATGGACGGCGTCATCACGGGCACGTCCGACGGCGAGGGCGACTTCGCCGCCTTCGCGCCGCTGCGCGACCACAAAAGCCGCCGCGACTGCGTGACCCTCCCGTTCGAGGCCCTGCGCGCGGCGCTGGCGGGGTAGGATTCCTTTCACAACTTTCATACCTTCCCCTGCCAACGGCGGGGGAAGGTGCCCGAAGGGCGGATAGGGGTGTCGTCGTCGAGGACACGATGCGCGAAGGAGAAGTGGCTGCGCTTCGCGCGGTCGCATCGACGGCGCAACCGATCTGCGACGCCGTGCTCGTCTCGCCACCCACCCCCATCCGCCCTTCGGGCA